>SCUR01000393.1 GCA_004297235.1 Candidatus Manganitrophaceae bacterium
GAAATTGAAACCGATCTTTTGGGGTCCTTCTAAGCGTGACCGGTGCAGAGTCCCAGCCGGTCAATTTTGGCCAAGAGGAGCTCGAACGAAAAAGGCTTCGGCAGATAGTCATTGACACCGGCCTGAACCGCCTCCTGCTGAGCATCCGGAGAATCTCGCGCCGTCATCATGAGCACCGGCGTCATTCTCCGACGGCGCCTCAACTCTCTACAGACTTCCAATCCGTTCATCCCGGGTAGATAGACATCCAGAAGAATGACTTCGTAAGCGTGCTCTTGCGCAAGACCGAGACCGATTTCCCCCGTGAGGGCGATGTCGACCGTGTGCTGCTCCCCCTCCAGGCCTCTCTTCAAGAATCCCAATATCCTTTCATCGTCTTCAACAATCAAAATATGCATACGATCTCCATCTAATCATCCATACGACCGACCTTGATCTCCTCTAAAATAATTGCAAACAGAGGGCCGGGGCTCACTTCTTCGATAAGGGGCGATCGGGGACATCGACGATGAAAGTCGACCCGACTCCTAATTTGCTTTCCACCCGAATGGTCCCGCCGAGCGAGGCGACCATCTTCCTGACGATGGCCAATCCCAAACCTGTTCCGCTGCCGTAGGAGGACCCTGCCTCCTTCACGACCCCCTGCTCGTATTCCTCGAAGATTTTCTCTAAATCCTGTGCGGCAATTCCGACACCGGTGTCCGAAACGGAAAGTCGAATCCCTCCCTGCTCGGAGAGAGGGTGAAGTTCAATCTGAATCCGACCCCGCTGCGTAAATTTAATGGCGTTGCTCAGCAGATTACTCAGCGCACTCTTCATCCGAACCGGATCGGTCATGAGCCGGGTGGGACAAGCCGGATCAATGACTCGTTCGAGATGGAGCTCCTTCTCATTTAAGAAAGGCTCAAAGATCATGCAGACCCGCTCGACCAGCTCCTGCAGATGGGTAGATACCGCTTGGACCGGCATTTTGCCGGAGTCGATTCTCGACAGATCCAAGACGTTGTCGACCAGATGAACGATCTCCAGAACATCCATGTTCATCCGCGTCATTGCGCGGGATTGCTCCGGACTGAGCGCTCCGAAGGTTCCGTTTCTGAGCAATTGGATGAACCCGAGAAGACTGTTTAAAGGGGTTTTTAACTCATGGGCGATATAGGATAGAAATCGACTTCGCGACCGGAGGGTTGATCCGCTCTTACTCCGCTCCGGTCCGGCTTCCTTGCTTCTTTTCCGACTGAAGGCGTCTCTCTTCGGGCGTTTTGCTTCTTTCTCTATCCCTCTGAGGCGGACCCGCAATCCTTCCAGCTCTTTGAGAAGCTCTTTCCTTGTTTTTTCTTGATCGTCCATGGGGAGCCGATCCTGTCTGGAGGATCTGATTTGCGGAACGACCTGATGCATCAAGGCGGATGAGAAGCGGGGGGAGAGGTCGACCTCACCTTGTTCTCCCCTTCCGGTTCGGAGACAAAGAACGGGCGAGGGCAATCCGACCATCGGAAATGGAATCACCTCTTCCATCCGTGCTTCAGTAAATGAACCGGGCCCCGACTTTGAAATGAGCGTCCGACATCTTCTCAACCCACCGGATCTCCACAAGGGTCGGAATATTGATGGGGACCGATTCCAATTTGAAGGCCATTCTTAAGAACTGGTTAACCTCCAGTTTGGTCTTTGTAATGAGGCAGACTCCTCCATCACTGATATTTTTGGCCTTACCGACAATGGCCGACCGGGGAGGCTTCTTCGTCTGGAGCGAGGTCCCCTTCCAAAGGACAATCTCCTCATTAAAAGAAACTCTTTTGTTCTCTCTGGGCGGATTGAATAGGGTCTTTTGTGCGATGTCGTTCAGCACGAGTGATGTCATCTTTTTCCCCCTCGGTTTTTTCACGTTGAGTGCCTATCTACATTCAGCTTACGCGTTTCAGCTTAAAGGAGAAAGATGAAAAATGGATGAAGAAGAAATTAGAAAAGAATTAAAAGGACAAGAACATCTTCATCGGGGAATTCAGGCGGCGCGGCGTCGACGACGGGACCCGGACGGAGAGAAAGGGTCAGTCCAAAATTTTATAACCGATATCTCGGACCGTATGAATCAACTTCTTGGAATACCCTTCATCGACTTTTTTTCTTAAATAGCGGATGTAGACATCGACGACATTAGTCAACGTATCGTAATGATATCCCCAGACTTTTTCAAGAATGGAGGTCCGGCTGAGCACTTTATTGGGATGAGACATCAGGTATTCCAGGAGCGCGAACTCCTTGGCCGTCAGCGGAATGAGCTTTCCGGCTCGCCGGACCTCATGAGAATCTCGGGTGAGGATCAGATCGGCTACCTTCAGCTCTTGGCTCTCTTCCCGGAACGGACCGCGTCGCAGGAGGGCTTTCATCCGGGCCAGCAATTCTTCGAATGCGAACGGCTTTGTTAAATAGTCGTCGGCTCCGATTCGGAGCCCCTCCACTTTTTCCTCCAGGGTGTCTTTCGCCGTCAACATTAAAATGGGGGCTTCGATTCGCTCTTCTCTTAATGTTTGGCAAACCTCCGAACCGCTTTTTAACGGAAGGACCAGATCGAGGATGATCAGCCGATAGGAAATCGCCCGCGCCATGTCGACCGCCTCCTGGCCGTCATGGGCCACATCGACCCGATAGTGCTCCGCCTCCAGTCCCCGCTTCACAAAGCTGACAATCCGCTCATCGTCTTCGACCAGAAGAATCTCCATCTAGGCCTTGACCCTTTCGAAAATGGGAAGGTGCACCGTCACGGTCGTACCGACATCCATTTGGCTGGCGATGGTGATTTTACCATCATGGGCTTCGGCAATCCACTTTGCGATCGGCAATCCCAATCCTGTTCCCTTGGCGATCGATTTGGTCTTCTCCACCCGATAGAATCGCTCAAAAACATGCGGAAGGGATTCTTTGGGGATGCCGACACCATGATCATGAATGATCATCCGCCCCCAACCCTCTCCTTTTTCCCATGCGATCTCCACCGCGCCTCCGACCCTGGAATAGTTGATCGCATTATCGATAATGATGACAAAAAGCTGTCGGAGCCTCTGCGGGTCGCCCTGAAAGACGATCTCCTCCTCCGGTAATCCGTTCAAGGAGAGGGTCATCCCCTTTTTCAACGCCAGAACCTCTCCTTCATGGAAGGCCTCTCGAATGATTTCCTGGAGCACGACCTCCCGCTTTTCGATCTGCAAATTCCCCGATTCCGAACGGGCCAGAAACAAAAGATCGCTGACGAGCTTATTCAATTGATCCGCCAGAAGGATAATGTATTCGAGCACCCGTTTATATTCAGAGATCGGCTTTTCTTTTCCCCGCAACGTGACCTCCGCCTCACCGCGGATGACCGCCAGCGGGGTTCGAAGCTCATGGCTGATATCGGCGAAGAATTGTCCCTTGATGTATCCCAGCTCCTTCAGCTTTTGATTGGAGATCTCAAGCGCCCGTCGCGACTCCTCCATTTTATATCGCGACTCAAACTCCTGGTAGCGAAGTCGGGAGACAAAATAAGCCCCGGTCAAAGCGATGCCCATCGTCGAGAGGAGAAAGGAATTGTTGCTGATCAGGATCTCCGGATGGGTAATCTGATCGTAGAGAAAAACAGGAATAATATAGACCCCATACATGATCAGGCAAACAACGGCGGTGATCTTCACCTCCCACGCATAGAGCATGGAAATGGCCAGCATCACCAGATTAAGACCGGCATAGTAGGGTGACTCATACCCGCCTAGATAGCGTGTCATCAGGGAGATGGTCGCTCCGATCAAAAGGGCCGTGACTCCTCCGATTACATTGATCGATCGGCCTCCCCATTGTGTAAACGAAAAGAGGAAAAGAAGAAGGGTTAAAAAAGAACAGGCGAATCGGATCAATAAAAAGGTGCCAAAATAATCGCGAACAACGAAGTAATCGAGAAGGCTGAAGAGAGGAACCAGCGTGAACCCTAAAACACAGGCAATCCTGACACGAGACAGGTTGATCTCACGCAGGTATTCACGAAAGGCAAAACGAAAGGTTGGATCTTTAAGCTTTTCCATAGGAGAGGATTGCGGCTTTCGCCTGTTTCTCGACGCCCCCCGCGGTATCCTTGGTGATGCTCAAATAGAGCTGCGCCCCTATCTCATCTTTTTCTACGAAGGTCCTCACGGGAACAGAAATTCCCTCTGCCAGACGCATCATCTCCTCGGGCGTCCGATAGAGCAGGTACCACTCCGCCACATATTCCATGAAATAACGGGAATCGCAGCTGGAGTCTATATTTCCGATGATCAGCTCTCCCTTTTCGGACAGCAATCCATAGAGCTTCTGTAATAAACGTTTCGCAATATGCGTGGGAAGATAATCAAACAAACCCATTGCATAAATCAAGTCCTGACCAACCAATTGATTCAACATGTAAGGATCCAGGATCAACTGATGGATCGACTTATTGAGGAAGCATACGTTGATGCGGCTCTGTGTCGCCTCTTTGAGCTCGCTGATCTTTACACGACAATGGCGTAACGCCTCTTGTTCCGTATCGATCAGGGTCACACGGCACGGATCGCTCATCGGGTTCATCTTAATCAATTCTTGTATCTCTCTCGCCGGCCCACAGCCGATGCTCGTGAGAGAGACCGACTCTTTGTGGCGTGAAGCACGATCGATCGTATGGTCAATCTTCTCCAGAATATACGGAGCCCGATGAATCACCGACCGGGCCGCCGTCACCTGGCAACAATATCGATTGACCAGTCTGGCGAAGAGGGATTCTCCTTGATCGTGATTTCCGTAAAGCATATTCATCATTTCATAGTCGCCTGGATACCCCAGCGGCTTGGAATAGGCCCTCTTCACAAAAGGAGAGAGGAGCAGGAAAGGATGAAGATTGTGCTGAAAATAATTCCGATGCAGATGATGCTCGTGAGGAGTAAAGTGTCTCACGATTTCGTTCATTCTTAAGATGAAGTAATCAAAATAACTCGAGAAGGCCCCTTCCGCCAGCATGAGGCTTTCCGCCTCCAGGGACCGCCGACGATCCTCTTTCGCAGAACGAAACGTGGACTGCTCCGCATCCAATTTCTGCTTCATTTCGGAAAGAAAAAGACAAAGATTGGAAACGAGCATTTTAAATGAAGGTGAAATGGGATGAAGAACTTTTCTGCTTTCCAGAAAGCGATTTGAACTTTGTCTGGCCTCGGTTTTCTGCATGGACGTTTTGGAAAAGCTATTCTTTTCCATAATTCTGCCACTCTCCCTTATTGATTCCCGCCGAACGCCGAATCGGATCCCGACACAAAACCTGGAACTCCCATGACAAATTCAAGCAAACATCAGCACCGTTGCAGAGCTCTTGGAAAGACTTTATCTCACCTTTCTATTCTTGTGAGATCTTCCTGACGGCTCTCCTAATGTTCTTACCCATATCTAGAACTTTGGAGGTGTTTTCCGGGATCATCAACCGCTACTTGCCCATCGACACGTTTACAACGGAGGCGGCTCTGAGAAAATTATTTTCCTACAGAACCTGATTGACCTCTCGTTACCAACTAAGATTAGGAAGACGAAAGTGGATAGACCCCGCCAGAATACCCCAATTTCATTGTGAATGACAATCCCTTTGATACGTTTGTCATGACAGATGTTGGACGAATGTGGTCGACGATGGAAGCGAACGTTTCAGATGAGATAGAATCGGCGAAAGAGGAAATGGCTTCCGAAAGAGAGAAGCGAAAAAGACATTGATGACATACAATGGGGAGCGGGCAATTCATACGGTTCCGACTAACCGTCAACAAATCTCCCTCCTGTTTGGTCCGTAGAAATATTAAGCTTGAAGAATTTT
>SCUR01000394.1 GCA_004297235.1 Candidatus Manganitrophaceae bacterium
CTTCCCGCCGCTGATCGTTCCGTTTCAGTTCAACCCGGAGACGATCACCCGGCGCAAGGGGGTCAGCGTGACGGCCCCTCCTTCCCGACGGGGACGCGAGGAGGAAGCGCCGGAAGAGGAGAGCCTCGGAGAGGCGCAGACGGTTCATACCAACCCGGAAACCCTCTCGATGGATATCCGTCTCGATGCGACCGACGCATTGGAGAGCGGCGATCCGATCGCCGGCCAGTTCGGCGTGCTGCCGGCCCTCTCGGCGCTCGAAATGATGGTGACCCCGCGGTCCGAATCGGTTTTCGCGGGGCTGTTGGGGCTCTCGGCCGATTTCGGCTTCGGCGATCGTCAGAGCCCGCCGGTGGTGATCTTCGTCTGGGGGCGGCAGCGGATCTATGCCGTCCGGATCACCGATCTCAATATTCAGGAGACCGAATACAACCCCAACCTCAACCCGGTCCGGGTGACGGTGGGGGTGAGCATTCAGGTGATCGGCGGCCAGAATCCGTTCAACATCTTCACGCAGGCGCAGCGGGAGCTGCTGGCGGCGCTCAATCTGGCGAACGCCCCCGATCTGGCGAAGTCGATCATCAATATCGGGTGAGAGTGATTTGTCATTGCGAGGTGCCCCGGGCGGGCACAGAAACGCGATTGCTCGGCTCGCAATGACAAACAGAAGGAGAGACCATGATTTACAAAGGCTCGCGCTACAGCCGAACCGAGGTGATCGCCCCCGAGAACGCCGAAGGGAAGACGCCGCGGGTCCTGGAGATCCGGGAGATCCCGGAAACCGCCGGCGTCTTCGAGCATATCGTCAGCGAGGGGGAGCGGCTCGATCATCTGGCCCACCGGTTCTACGGCGATCCGAAGAAATATTGGCTGATTCTCGACGCGAACACGGAGGAGTTGAACCCGTTCCATCTTCTGAAGCCGGGGCGACGGATCCGCGTTCCGCAGAACCGGATCGTATGACGGGTCGTCTCTACCCAACCGACAACATCATGATGGCCGCATGGCAGAGATAAAAGAAGTCGTCAACATTTCGATCAATGGGGAGAAACAGGACAGTCTGATTCCCGATCTGATCCGGATCGAGGTCGAAGAAGAGGTCGATGCCGCCAGCGTCTTCCGCGTCGAGCTCGCCCTCGCGGTCGAGCGCGACGGGAAGTGGCGCTACCTCGACGAGGAGCTCTTTCAGGTCTGGAACCGGCTCTCGATCGAGGCGGGCTATCCCGACAGCGGGGTGGAGACGCTGATCGACGGCTACATCACCCATGTGAACGTGAACCTCTCCAACGACGCCGAGGAGTCGACGCTGGAGATCTCCGGGATGGATGCGAGCGCGCTGATGGATCTCGAAGAGAAACAGCTCGCTTGGTCGAACAAAAAAGACAGCGAGATCGCGCAGCAGATCTTCCTCTCCTACGGATTGAGTTATGAGATCGAGGACACGGTGGTGCGGCCGCAGGAGACGGTGGCGACCACGCTTCAGACCGAGAGCGATATCCGCTTTCTCCGGCGGCTTGCGGCGCGCAACGGCTTCGAGTGCACCCTCCGGGGGAGCAAGGGGTATTTCAGAAGTCCGACGCTCGATCTGCCGCCGCAGAAGATCCTGGCGATCCGCTTCGGCGGGGAGACGAATCTGACGAGCCTTCGATTCCGGGTCGACGGCACCCCGGCCAGCGATCTTACGATCCGCCGGATCGATCCTTTCGAGAAGCAGGAGGCGAAGGAGACGATGAGCGAGAGCCCCCGGCGGAAACTCGGCGCCAAGGGATTGGCCGATCTTCAGTCGAGCGCGCGAAAAGACCGTCTGCTGCTGAAAAACCAGATCGCCGCTTCCTCCGAAGAGATGCGGGGGCGGCTGCGCGAGGGGTATCGCGGAGGGGACCGGTTCGTCCATGTCGAGGGGGAGATCGACGCGCGCGTCTATCGCGCGGTGTTGCGGTCGAAGAGGCTGGTGACGATCAAAGGGGCCGGCGAGCAATACAGCGGGCGCTACTATGTGACCCGCGTCCGTCATCTCTTCACCCTCGACGGCTACACCCAGAGCTTCGAAGGGGCGCGCAACGGCGTGGGATTGACCGGCGACGAGGTCTTCGCCGCCGCGGCGCTGCCGATCGCGATCTCGCTCCCCGGCTTGGGCGGCGCCTCGGTCGAATCGGGCAACCGCGTTCTCCCGGCGCAACAGGAAGGATCGACGATCCCGTAAAAACAGTGAGGAGTTAGAAGTGAGTAGTAAGGAGGAAATGAACAATCATCAAAGCTCTTTCTCCTTACTCCTAACGACTCACTCCTCACGCTTTTAGGAGTAAATATGTCCGGACCCCAGCCCCCCAAGATCACGACGCTCAATCGTCGGCCGGTGATTGATTATGTCACGAAAGATTATGAAGGGTTTCGACAGGGGATGCTTAATCAGATCCCGCTGCTGCTGCCGAACTGGACAGACCGGAGCGAAAGCGACTTCGGCGTCGCCCTGATCGAGCTTTACGCCTACGTCGCCGACATTCTCAGCTACTATCAGGACCGGATCGCCAACGAAGCCTATCTTCCAACGGCGACGCAGCGGCGCTCCGTGGTGGAGCTGCTTCGGCTGATCGACTACCGGATCGATCCGGGGCTGGCGGCGTCGGTCTGGATTCACTTCGACGCGTCGGCCGATGTGACCGTCGGCGGGACGTCGCTTCCCTATCGCCTCAAGACGGCCGGGGTGCCGGGGGAGCCGGACCAAAACTTCGAGATCACCCAGGAATTCTCGCTGAAGCAGTTAAACAGCGGCATCGATCTGACCCTCTCCGCGGTCGGCCTCACGGCGCTGGGGGCGGAAACCCAGTCGATCGAGCTGAAGCGCGCCGATCATGCCCTCGACGCGGGGGGGAGGGTCTACTTCGAGGAGAAGCGCCCGCAGCCGGACGGCTCGTTCAAGATCCGCCGCTCGCCGATGCTTCAGATTATCCAGATCGAGCCGGCGGGGGTGAACGTCGATCGGATCACCTGGCTGCCGCCGCTGCCGGAGCCGCTCGATCCGGCGAAGACGACCCTCAAAGGGAACAACGTCGTCGCGACCCACGGCGAATCGGTCTTCGACGAGCCGCTCTTCATCGGCGACGGCACCCCCGGCCAGCGGATGACCCTCTCCCGAAAGCCGGTCACCCATCTGATCAAGATGGGACCGTTCACCCGCCGGCGGTCGCGGCCGGAGCTGGAAGTCCGGGTCGACGGCGTTCTTTGGGACGAGGTCGAAAACTTTTTCCAGAGCAAGCCGTCCGACCTTCATTACGTCACCTTCATCGACGAGAGCGACAGTCTCACGATCACCTTCGGCACCGGTCAGCGGGGGAGCGTCGTCCCCGCGGGGGCGCAGGTGAAGGCGGTCTATCGGATCGGGCTGGGAAGCCAGGGAAATGTCGGGGCCGATACCTTGACGGTCGCCCTCTCCGCCATCCCGCAGATCACGAAGATCACCAATCCGTTCAACGCCGAGGGAGGGGCCGACCGGGAGACGACCGAGGAGGCGAAGATCTCCGGCCCCGGATCGATCATCGCGCAGGAGCGGGCGGTCACCCTCCAGGACTACGATCTCCTCGCCAGAGCGTTTCCCGGCGTCGGAAAGGCGAAGGCGCGGGTCGGCCTTCGCGGCGGCTACAAGGTGGTGCAGGTGTACATCGCGCCGGAGAATCCGACGGTCATTCCGCCGCCGTTCGCGAGCGGCGCGTTGAAGGAGGCGCTCAAGGCGCATCTGGAGGCGCGCCAGCCGGTCAATCGGATGGCGGGGGTCGATGTCCTCGATCCGATTTATGTCCCGGTCGACATCTCGGTCGATGTCTATCTTAAGGCCGACGCCGGCCAAGAAGCGGTCCGGAAAAATGTGTTGAACGTCCTGCACGATCTCCTCAGCTTCGCCCGGCTGGAGTTCGGCCAGCCGATCCGGGTCGGGGAAGTCTTCTCGGCCCTCTATCCGGTGGAGGGGGTCGCTTATGTGCTGCTCAAACGATTGGCCCGCAGCGGTCTTCCTCCGGCGACACACCATGAGGAATGCGACTTCGCTGATGTGCCGATCGGCGAAAACGAGCTGGCCTATGAAGGGCTCCTCACGATCAACCTCTTCGGGGGGATTCGATGAACGGACCGGTCCTGGAGCCGAGCCTCGATTTCCCGGCGCTTCTTTATAAACTCCTTCCCGGGATCTACCGCGACAAAGACGCCCGGGGGGAGCTGCAGCGCTTTCTGGAGATCGCCTCCCTGCCGCTCGAAGAGCTGGAAGTGAGCATCGCCCAGCTCTATGAAGACCTCTTCCTCGAAAATGGCCGCGCGCCGTTCATCCCCCTCATCGGCGCGCTCATCGGGGTGGAAATCGATCCGACCCTTCCGGAGCGAGTGCAGCGGACCGAGGTCGAAGAGGCCTTCGCCTTCTATCGGTCGAAAGGGCTGCACGACCCGATCGGCCAGTTTGCGGAGCGGGTGACCGGCTGGAGAGCCGCCTTGATCGACTTCTCCCGGAAGGTTGCCCAGGTTCCGTTCGTCCCCGACCTCAACCCGGTGATCCCTTACCGGAATCAGTCGGTCGGCGAGAACCCGCCGGCGAGCGGGAACTTCTTCTTCCGGGCCGACCAAGCGCTCCAGCCGCTTTTTGATCGCCGGACGGGACGCCCGATCACCCGGCAGGCGATGGCGGGCCGTGAGTCGGAGTATGCCGGGATCGAGGGGCGCTTCGCCATGCGCGATCGGGGCGTCGATCTCTTCCTCCCCGATCCGACGCCGCGCTTCATCCCCCTGGCCGCCGACCTGACCGATTTCGCGAATCCGAAAATGCCCAACGGCATCGCCCTTATCCTCCTGCCCAATCAAGTGGCGATCGATCCGGAGCTCGGGCGGTTCAAGATCGTCCCGCCGATTCCGCTCGCCGGAAATCTGCGGGTCGATTTCCACGTTTTGGTCCCGGCGTCGGTCGCGGTTCAGACCTTCGACCTCCGCGATCCGATGCAGATCGACCGGCTGAACCGGAGCGATGATGCGGCGCCCCATACCCTCGATATTCGTCGCCCGCGCCGGCCGACCGACCGGATCGGGCGATATCATTTCGACAACCTCGGCTTTTTCTTTACGCTGGGCCGGCGGATGAGCAATCAGCGGCCGAACATTTTGCCGCCCGGATCGCAGAGCGGCCACTTCAGCTTCGACGGGCGGCTCCTCGGCGTCGGCGATACGGCCGGCGTTTCCATTCAACTCCAGGATGGGATCGACGGCTCGCCTCTCACGCGACAAAAGCTGGACGCGGAGGTCAAAGAATTTTGCGGAACGACCCGCGGCTTTACGCTCCGGGTAAACGGCATCGATCTTTGCAGCCCCGACTTTCAGCCGGCGGCGACGCCGCGCGCCGCCGACCTCTCCGACTTCGCCAACCCGAAGACTCCGTCCGGCGCGGCGATGACGCTTGCCTCCACGGAGGTTGCGATTGATCCCCAGCTGGGGCGATTCAAACTCGATCCCACCGGGCTCGGGATCGCCGCCGAGCAGATCCGGGTCGATTATCTTCTGGCGCCGGTTCAAAATCACCGGGGCACGGCGCCGGCGGCCCTCTCGGAGACGGTCCACGACATTTTCGGGTTCGACCCGCAGAGGAAGATGATTGTCCTGCGCGACGGCGAGGACGGGATGCCGATCTCGGTGAAGCGGCGGCTCGGATCGGCGCCGGCTGATTTTCATGGCCGGCGTCGCGGATGGACCGTCTACCGAAACGGGGTCGATGTGAGCGGGGTCTTGCTGCAGGCCGAGGAGAAAGATCTGGAAGATCCGACCACGCCGGTGACGCCGGGACGGCTGGCGGTCGATGTCGATCGGGGGCGGTTTAAATTTCCGGCCGGATTTTTATCGCCGGCCGATCTGCTCGCCGTCGACTACAGCGACGAGGACGCCGCGGGAGAAGAGCAACTGCTGGCGAGCTTTTTACAGCGCTCGCCCAAGCTGCTGCCGGCGGGGGTGGTCCCGGTCCCGATCGACACGCGCGTGCCGCATGTGGACCCGAGCGTACTTGAATGAAATTGCGGAATGCGGAATGCGGATTTCGGATTGAAGGAAAAAAGAGTCATTCTTTTTATTCCGCATTCCGCAATCCGAAATCCGCAATAGAGATGGAGATGGCATGACCCAATCAATATCACGCGACAGCTTTAACGAACTGAAGAATTATCTGGGGGTCTACCTCCAGCAGGGGCGGGTGATCCTCGATGCCGACTGGAATGAAAACCAGGACATCTTCGTCTCCTTTCTCCGGCGGATGAGCCGCGAGGCGCTCGGGGACGGGAGCCCGAACCGCGGATTTTCGGTCGACCCGGTCTTCCCCCTTCCGGTGGAATCGCTGGTGGAGAAGGCGACCCCGCCGGGGGGAGGCAGTCTCGATCCGTCGCAGTGCGCCGGGGAGATTTGCAGCGCCGTGATGGTCGAAGCGATCCGGGTCATCTTCGGGATGATTTTCGGTCCGCTCCTCTTCTTCCTCAATTTTCCGGGGAAGAAGTTCGACGACATGGAGTCGCTCGACGGCTTCGCCCTCTCCTCTCCTCAAGGGAAGTTGCGGATCGGAAAAGACGGCCCTTACGAGGGGAAAGGGTTCTTAAGGCTCTCCGGGCATGCCGGCACGGTGACGATCACCCGGACCTTCACCAACTTGAAGGACCTTTCGTCGGACGAGGTGCTCACCTTTCGTTATCGGCTGAACGAGCAGTCGGCGGGGGTGATCCGGTTTTTCCTGGAAGATGACGACGGCAACCGGACCGTTTGGCTCACCCAGAACAGCGGGGCGGCCAAAGATGTGTGGGTCGCCGGGTTTGCGGCCCCCCTCGATGTCCGTTTTCACATCACGACCGATGATCTCCCCGATGCCGGCCGGAATCAATCCTATAATACGTCGATCTTCAGCTTCGGCGGGGCGACGCCGATTACCTGGTCGGTCAGCGCCGGGACCTTGCCGGCCGGACTGACGCTGGCGGCATCGGGCACCGGGGACAGTTCAAAAAGTGCGAAGATCAGCGGCACCCCCACGACGGTGGGGACCTCCAGCTTCACGGTGAAGGCGGTCGACAACAATGGGGTGCAGGTGACCAAAGCGTTCACGTTGAAAGTGCTCGATCCCGCCCCGCCGCCGTCCCCCCTCCCGCCGTTCAATCCGGCCGATCTCATCGCCGCGCTCGTCAAGTTCGAGCTTCCGACGGGGACCCCCGCCGACCTTACCCGGATCCGCAAATACGGCTTCGAGGTCTACCAGGACGGCGCCCATCCCCTCGTCTGGGATTTCGACGATCTGCGGATCGCCGGCGAGAACCTCCTGGAGACGATCGGCGTGAACAACTTCATCATTCGGGGGTCCGAGTTCTCCGAATTTCTCGGGATCTTCTCCCTCTTCGGGATGTTCGGCCAGCTCGAAGAAGACGGCGGGGGAGGGGGAGGCGGTGGCGGAGGAGGGGGAGGCGGTGAGGAGGACGGCCTGGCGAACTTTCTGGAGCTGATGAACACCCAATTCGAGTTTACCCATCCGAGCATCGAGAACGCCGGCCGGATGTATGTCGCGGGGCTTCCCTGCGTCTTGATCAGAGACACCCTCTACTCCGAGCAGGCCGATCCGAACGACCCGGCGCTGGCCCCGCCGCCGCCCGGACAGGTCCGAAAAGACACCGTCTATCTCGACGTCTGGGAGGAGCCGGTGACCTATGTCGAAGATCCCGAGATTCGGGAGATCGCCCTGGGCGGACCCGACACGACGACCCGCCTTCAGGTCAAATACCGCGTTCGGGTGAATCAAGGGGGCGGGCTTCCGGAGGGAGAAGGAATCGGCAAGGGGACCCTGGCGACCGAAGGGATCTATACCGGCGAGGCGAACCGGCTCTACCGGATCGAGATCGACACGACGGGCGATATCGGGACGGCGACCTTCCGCTGGTCGGAAGAGAACGCCTCGACGATCCAGCGGGTGATCGCGCCGATTCCGGCCGGATCGAAAAAGGTGGCGGTCGAAGATGCGTCGGCGTTTCATCCGGCCGATCTGATCCTGATCTCAAAAGAGTTCGGCAGCGAGATGCACCAGATCCAATCGATCTTCGGCAACGTGATCACCCTGAACGATCCGGTCGGAGGACAGCTCTCGCTCCTCCCGGCGGCGTCGAAGGTGCCCAACTTCACCAGCTTCTCGATGGAGGACCGGTCCAGGATTGCCCGGTGGAACGCCTTCAAGGTTCCGATTACGGTCGATCCAACCGATTCAACCATCTCCGCGGCGATCCCGCTCAACGACGGGGTGGCGGTCCGGTTCGGCGGGAAGCAGATGCGGCGGGGCGATTATTGGATGTTCAAGACCCGCTTTCTCGCCGGAGATGAGCCGTCGGGGATCAATCCGGAGACAAGGATCGAGCCGTTGAGCTTCGTTCTGGCGCACGGCGTCCGCCACGCTTACGCGCCGCTGGCCATTTTCACCCGCAACGGGGATGCGCCGGAGCCGGACAAGATCCTCGACATCCTCGATAAGCGGCAGCGGGCCGGGAACGCCTCCACCGTCGATAAACCGCTGACCGATCTCTCCGCGTTTACCGGGAAGAACACCGATCACTTCCTGGGGGGGATCGCGCTTCCTCCCGCCTCGAAGGGGAGCAAGTTCTTGGTTTTCTGGTCGGGGGAGCTCTTCCTTACCGGGGCGGTGCCGGCGAACTCGCACCTGGAGGTCCGGGCCGCCTTTTATAACGATGAAATGACCGATCCGTCGACCGAGCCGGACAAAGGGAAGATCCAAGACAAAGCGATGAAAATTCCGCTGACACGGAAGCAGACCAATGTGGAGATTCCAATCCAGATGCTCTTCGTCAACAGCGACACCACCTTCCTCTTTGTCCCCAGCAGCTTCGTCCCGACATCGGTCCAGCTCTTTACACAGGTCGATCAGGACGGTTTCAGCGTGGAGCTGGTGAACATGCGGTTGACGGTGCTGGAGTTGAAGAAGAGCTTTTAAACTCGGAGGGGGGCAGGCCCCCCTTCCGACGCCCTCGGCAAAGCCGACCTTCGCTTCGCGAAGGCTTCGGGGGCTGCCTCCCCCCAAAAAACAGGATGCAATAGGAGTAAGTGGAATTTCAGGAGGAGACAATGTCAGGACGCTACATCTTCACAAAAAAAGATCTCGAACCGCTTCGGCCCTTCATCGAGCATCCGATCAGCCGGCAACTGCTCGAAGGGGTGGTCCCGATCAAGAAGGTCAACGCCAGACCGATCCATGTCGAGCGCGCGGAGGTCGAGCTGCCGATTGAGGTGCAGAGCCGCGAGGCGCCCGATGGGGTGCCGCTCAGCGAAGTCTTGAAGGCGGTTCAAGAAAAGGTCCCCGGCGTCAAAGGGCTGGCGGTTCGTCAAGGACAGGTCTCGATTACTTTTGAAGAAGAGCCTTCGCGGGCCGACCGGACCAAGATCGAGCGGCTTCTCTCGAACCGAAAGGGCTTGGAGGAGCTGAAGCGTCCGCCGCAGACGTTGATGCCGGAAGGCCCCGCGGCGCTGGAGCGGCTGTTGAAGAATTCCGACACCCCCGATGCCGAGTGGCTTCGGGCCTTTCGGGCTTACGCCGTCCAAAATCTCATCGGGACCAAGCGCGGCGAGAAAAAGTAGATGCCCCCCTATCTCGGCAATCTGAAGAGCAACGAGTTCCACGATCTCGCGAACGAGAAGGCGCAGTGCCAGATCGCCGAGATCCTGACGAAAAAATCGTTTGTTCCGGATACGGTCGAGCAGGCGATCGCCGAAGGATTCGAGCCCTGTTTCTTCTGCATCGGGACCTTTGCCGATCTGGGCCTCTCCCCCTTCGGCCCCGCGATCGCCTCTCCCGCCGATCTGGCCGGGGAGGACCAGGGGGGCGGGGTCGTTTTCCTAGAGTGGACTTATGCCGCCGACATCACGGCGCAGAAGATCGCGTTCGATGTCTTCTCCAGCCCCGACCCGCTCGATCCCTTCCGGACGCTGCGGGCCGGGAACATCAAGACACCCTTGGCGTTGCTGGCCGGGTTCGAGGAGGGGGGCCATCACTACTTCACGGTGATCGCCCGTCGGGGGAGCAGCTACAGTCTTCCCTCCAAGATCCTCGCCCTTTCGATTCAACCGGTTCAGTCCCCGGTGGTCACCCCGCCGGGGGGCGGGGGACCCCCGGCCCCTCCGAGCGGGCTCGGCTTTCCGTTCCAGATCGACGGCACCGGCGGCGTCTATGCACAGGGGGGCGATCCGCTGCTGCGCGGAAAAATCCTCCAGCTTCTGCTCACCTCGCCGGGGGAGCGGGTCAACCTGCCGGAGTATGGAACGCGCCTGCGCGATCTGGTCTTCGATCCGAACAACGACATCCTGGCGGCGACGACCGAATTCATGGTCAACCGCGCGCTCCAGCGATTTTTAGGGGACGAAATCCAGGTCGACCGGGTCGGCGTTCAGAGCGAGGAGAACACGCTGCAGGTCGAGATCGTCTACGTCAGAAAAGCCGATTTACGGATGGAGCGATTGCGGATCGGGCTGCCGATTCCGTAAGAGCAGTGAGGAGTTAGGAGTGAGTAGTCAGTAGTCAGGAGTAAAAGAGTTAAATTCTTTCCTCCTCACTCCTAACTATTCACTCCTCACGCATTTGAGGGTTCATCATGGACGAAAAAATGGCCCGCTACGTCGAGCGGGCCGAAGGGAAGTACTGGGGAAAATATCGCGGCTTCGTCCAGGACAACAACGATCCGGAGCAGTTGGGTCGGCTCAAGGTGACGGTGCCGAGCCTGCTGGCCGATGCCGTGAGCGGCTGGGCCTGGCCCTGCGTTCCCTATGCCGGCGCAGGGATCGGCTTCTTTTTCATGCCGCAGGTCGGCGATCTGGTCTGGGTGGAATTTATCGAAGGGGAGATGGACCACCCGGTCTGGACCGGCGGCAGCTGGGGGAAGCCGGGAGGGCAGACGGAGGTTCCTCAAGAGGCCCTCCAGTCCTATCCGGAGCAGCAGGTGATCAAGACGCCGTCGGGAAATGTGATCATCATCAACGATGCGTCCGGGAGCGAATCGATCACGATCCGGACCGAGGAGAACTGCGAGATTGTGATTGAACGAAGCGCGAAAAAAGTGTTGCTTCGCGGCGATCAGGGATCCGAGATCACCATCGACGGCAACGGCCAGAAGATCACCGTTCAGGCGAATTCGGTCATCGTGCAGGGATCGGCGCAGATGCCGGAGGAGCTGGCGACGAAGACCTTTGTTCAGATGGTCTTCGATACCCATACCCATCCGAGCGGGGTGGGACCGACCGGACCGCCGATGATCCCTTCCACTTCCAATCCAAAATCGCTCACCCAGGTTCTCAAGGCGGAATAGCCGATGCCGCTCAATAAGAGCCCCCTCTCCGGCAGTCTCAAAGATCTGTTTGAAGGGAAAGACCCGGCACAGCCGGGACAAACGGTTTTTCCTCCGAACCCGACGGAAGCCGGAAAGAAGTGGGCCGAGGCCTACAAGAAATATGCGGAGGGAGCCCAGGCGGGAGCGACGCAACCGCTGGCGCCCTCGCTCACGGCGGCCCAGGCGACGCTCGCCGGCGCGTTGGCATCCGGCTTCTCCGCGGCGAAAGCGGCCCCGCCCCCGGCGGCGATCGCGGGGCTCGCCGCCGCGATGGACCTCGCTTTCGTCGCCTTCTGGATGACCCCGCCGGTCGCCTTCGCCCCCCCTCCCCCCGCGCCGCCGACGATGGCCGGTGTTGTCTCCCTGGCTCCGCCGGGCGTGCTTACTGCTTCCCTGATCTCCCTCTTTACCTCCGGGACGGCCGATAAAAAAACGGCGGCCCAGCAGGCCGACTCGATCGCGACCCTCTTGGATAGCTGGACCAAGACGGTGATGGTCATCAACACGCCGGTCACCCCGCCCGGTCCTCCCTTGCCCCCGGCGCCGCTCTCCTAACCGGCGTGCGATTCGCCGCGAACCGCTCGATCCAAATGAAGGAACTGCTGTCGGACGAGACCGTGCTTCTCCATCAGCCGCCGGAAGGCCCGCCGGTCTTTTCCGGCATCTTTCGCGGCGCGCGAGACATTGCCCCGGTGGGTCATCAGAAGCTGGGAGAGATAGGATTTCTCGAAAGTATCGATCGTCCGCCGCTTGAGAGCTTGAAAGGGGAAGTCGCGCTTCGACGGCGTTGATACAGAAGCCGGCAGGTCGACCTCTTCGGCTTGAATGAGGGGAATGGAGGAGAGGACGATGGCGCGCTGGATCACCGCTTCGAGCTCTCGGATATTGCCGGGCCACTCGTAGGAGGCCAGCTTGAGAAGGGCGCCCGGCGAGAGGATCTTGTACTCGCTCCGGAATCGCCGGCAATATTTTTTCAGGAAATACTTGGCGAGCAGAGGGATATCTTCCGGCCGGTCCCGAAGCGGCGGGAGGGAGAGGGAGAGGATGTGCAAGCGGAAGTAGAGATCTTCCCGAAAGGTTCCCGCTTTGACCCGTTCGACCAGATGGGTATTGGTCGCCGCGACGATTCGGGCGTTCGAGCGGAGCGGTTTGGTTCCTCCCAAGGGACGATACTCTCCTTCCTGGAGAAAACGAAGGAGCTTCGCCTGGGCGGTCAAGCTAAGGCCGTCGATCTCATCCAGAAAGAGGGTCCCCGATTCGGCCTCCGCAATCAACCCTTGCTGCGGCAGCGAGGCGTCGGTATAGGCTCCTTTGGCATGGCCGAAGAGCTCATTCTCCAGAAGCGCCTCGGGGAGGGCGGCGCAGTTCACCGGGATGA
>SCUR01000395.1 GCA_004297235.1 Candidatus Manganitrophaceae bacterium
CAGAATTTTGTCGAGATGCTGGTCGCCCCCCTGGCCTGGATTCCGCTGATGCAGCAGTGGCTGGCCGATTTCTTCTTCGATTCCCCCTCCAAGGGGATCGCCGCGGCCAAGGTCGTATTTCTTCTCTTTCCTCTCCTGCTCTGGATCGCCGCCATCTGGTGCACGCATCTGTCGCTTTACACCCTTCCGTTCCGTTCGGGAAGGCTCCAATTCATCTCCATGATGCTGCTCGCCTGGTGGGATGCGGCGCGGGCGGTCTGGCTTTATTGGATCGGGCTCTTCCGTGTGACGGGGGTGATTCTCGGGTGGCTCTTTTGCCTGGCGCGTCTTGGCGTCAAGCTGCTCGTCGAGAGCGTCAAGCAGATCCTCCTTCTCCCTTTCACTATGACCGGGAAGATGACCCGGAGCTACTTCCAGCCGGGGGTCCCCTGGATCGCCTTCATCATGCTCATTTTTTGGTGCTTCTTGGAGGCGGTGATCTTTACATATACGCTGACCCCGACCGTCTCGGAGGTCCTGGCCGATCTCGTCGGCATGGAAGCCCCTCCGTCGATGGGAGGGGTCCTCTACCTTTTCCTGCTCCTGCTCATCCTCGGGAGCTTCGCCTGCATTCAGGCGTTTGTCGATGCCGTGAAGAAGCGGGAATTCAAGTTTCTCATCCAGATGGTTCTGGTCGAGCTCTTCGTGATGTTTTTTGAGGTGATGTTCCTCTATCGCGAGCTGGTCGATGCCGTCACTCCCTGGATCGCTCAACAGACGGGCGAACAATTCCGAATGGGGATCGGCTTCACCCTCGCATTGGCGACATTCGGATGGGCCGGCATTCGCGGGATGACCTGGTTTCTCTTCGGCCAGTTCGGCACCCCGCCCCTGATCGCCTTTATCTCCCGACGCCCGCTGGTTTCGATGAAAGATGCGGAAGCGGCGCCGGCGGTGGAGGCCTCTCTCTGGTGGCGCGCCCCGCTTCAGGATTTTAAAGGGGAGATCGGATGGCTGCATGAGAAGAGCGACCAGCTCCTCGAGTATCTCACCCTTCCGGTGCTTCAGGTCATGGCGGCGGCGCTCAACTTCTCCCTCATTCTGGTCACCTCGCGGCCGGTCTTCTCCCTGCCGTTGAAGGGGCTCAAGGAGGTGATGGCGACCAAGGAGATCTTTGCCCTGCACCTCCAACCGAAGCGGGTGGAACGATGAAGATCACACGCGAATCCATTGTCGGGAATCTGTTCGGAGCGATCGCTGTCGCGGCGCTCCTGGCGGCCTGCAGCGCTCCGGTCGCCGAGCGAAAGCCGCGGCAGGCGTTGTTCATCGGCGTCGATGTCAGCGGCTCGTTTCATCAGTCGGGCTACTTTGACGATGCGATGACCTTTCTGGCTTATTATATTTACGGTCATCTGAACGAACTCGGAGGGCTTCCCCCGCCGCGCGAGCTCTTCGTCGGATCGATCGGCGGGAAGGACAGCGCCGAGCCTAAGGCCTTTCATCCGATCCATGATTTTAACGGAAAGAGCGTTCCGGAGATCGAGGCGCAACTTCGGGAGTGGTTTGTCCCGGTCGATTCATTTACCGATTTCAATCCGTTCATTCAGCAGGTGGCCCGGATCACCAAGGAGCGGGGCCTGACCCTGGCCCCGATCACCGTCATGATCATCAGCGACGGGGTTCCCGACACGCCGATGCCGGCCGGTCAAACCGGTCCGGAATCGCTCTATGAGAGGATCGACCTGAAGCCGCTCGAATACCTCTCCCGAAATTTGACCCTTCGCATCGCCTATGCCAGTCCGAAGGTGGGAGAGAAGTGGAGAAAGCATATCCCGCGGCAGCGGGTCCGTCTCTGGGCGGTGGAGGGAGAGGTGATGAAGGGGTGGAGCAAGCAGGTCGAGCCGGAGGCCGATCCGGCGGGGCAGGAGAAACTGTGGAAATGGGTGCGGGACAACGTCGACTATCGGGTTCGGTCGATTTCGGGATAAGGTTGATGGCGCTCGCGCGCGATCGGCTTCGAGAGGGACGCCTCTACGGGGCATCGCCAATTTGGGAGGTTACAAGGGGCCATACCTACAATGCTTCTAATTTGAATGGGGCATTGCCCCAAGCCCCACCGCAGAGACCTAGAGTCGTGGGGTTTCACCCCACCCCCCACCGCGGGGGTTGCTTGCCCAACCCCCTTCGGCTTCCCAAGGGACACAAGGGGGGCAAGCCCCCTTGGACCCCCTCACGGTCGAACTCGGCGCGACCGCGCAAGAGCGGCGCGGATCGCCCCTCAAACACGCTACGACCTATAAAGGTAGGTGAAACGTCTGACAGAAGTAACGCAGGGATGCTTCTATCACAGGGAAGCCTCCGTCTAAGCGCGCACGCTCTTTGTTCTTTAACTCTTTTCTTTTTCTCTTTTGTTTTTTCTTTTTATAAATAGAGGACTCTGTGGGCTGCTGTGCCCGCAGCGCAAGGGACCCACTGGGGGATGGGTGGAGCGAGGACGTAAGCAGCCCACTACAAATCAAATCGTCTCATCGACCAAATTAGGTCACCATTGTCTGAAGCACAATCCGCGGTGTTCTCCCGCGCGTTGTGCGAGTTGTGACCGTGGGGATGGCAAGGGGTTCCCCCTTGCTGCACGGGGAATCCGAAGGGGCCGTTGCAAGACGGCCCCGCGGTGGGGGGTGGGGTGAAACCCCACGACTTTAATTCTCCGCGCTGGGGCTTGGGGCGAAGCCCCATTCCAATGTCCTTCGTTCTTTGAACAATCTCTAACTAGTCTCTCCAAGCGCGCAAGCTCTTCGCTTCTGACTTCTATCTCCTCTCCACTCCGCAATCCGCACTCACGCTGGGGCAGCGCCCCATTCAAGTCGTTCTTGATCCGTCACTCTCAGATTCTGGATTGCCTTACAAATAAAAACGGCCAGGGCTTTCGCCCTGGCCGTTGCACTTTCCCCTAACTCCTAGGCCCACATCCGGTTGCCGCATCTATTTGAAAGGGTCGTCTTCTTCATCGCTGCCGGAAGGTCATTGAGAGTGAGTAGAAGTTGAAAGAGAGAGGGCGTTAGGGGAGGAGTTGCCACTCGTCTTTCTCAATCATGACCTTTTGCCCGGTTTGGATCTGCTTCAGATCATTCCGGTCGAACATGCCGAGGTAGCGGTCGATCCGCTCCTGATCGGTGATCCGATCCTCTTTCGACTGACCGCTCGGTAATTTGTACTTTCGGATCAAAACTGCCATGGTTTCTGGTCTCCTTGCTCGTTATTCGGAGCCGGTTTCAAACCGGCTCCTTTTTAAAGGTTTGGATTTTATCTCGATCTCGGGGGGAAATCAAGTCGATTTTTCACCCCGAGACCGTTTTTCTTATCGGCTTCTTACCAGCGCTTGCTCCGTTTTTTGAAGTCGGTTTGTTTCCAGCCGTTCTCCTTTTTCCGGGGCGACTGGAAGGGCTTCCTCCCCGCCGGGGCCGGCTTGCCGGGGGCCGGTTCCTTCGCCTCGAATCCGGCGACCAGCACTTGCGGGATTTTCGACCCGATCAACCGCTCGATGTCCTTCAAGCTTCCCCGCTCGGCCGGCGCCATCAGCGAGATCGCATCCCCCGTTCCCTGAGCGCGGGCGGTCCGCCCGATCCGGTGGACGTAATCCTCCGGCGCTTCCGGTAACTCATAATTGACGACATGCGTAATTCCTTTGACGTCCAACCCGCGCGCGGCGATGTTGGTCGCCACGAGCACCTGAATCGCCCCGCGCCGGAACTGCTCCAGCGCCTGCGTCCGAGCTCCCTGGCTTTTGTCGCTATGGAGCGCGGCGACCCGCTTCCCCTTTTTCGTGAGGTGTGCGGCGATGTCGTTGGCGCGATGTTTCGTCCGGGTGAAGACGAGCACCTGGCTCATCTTCTCCTGGTCCATCAAGTGAACCAACAGCTCTCGTTTTCTCGCCGAGTCGACCGGGTAGACCACCTGGCGAATTCCCTCCGCGGGGGTTCCCTGCGGCGCGACTTCAATCTGGAAAGGATCGGTCAGGATCTCGTCGGCCAGCTTCTTCACCTCCCCGGAGAGGGTCGCCGAGAAGAAAAGGGTTTGGCGGTTCTTCGGAAGGGCCTTGATGATCGTCCGGACATCGGGAAGAAAACCCATGTCGAGCATCCGGTCGGCCTCATCGAGCACCAGCACTTCCAGGTTTCTAAAGTTTACGGTTCCCTGGCGCATATGGTCGAGCAATCTTCC
>SCUR01000396.1 GCA_004297235.1 Candidatus Manganitrophaceae bacterium
GTTTCATACGCGGAGCGACGTCTTCGCCTCCCTCTCGGTGATGGCGAGCCTGGCCGCCGGTTGGGCGGGCTATCCGATTCTCGATCCGGTGGTCGCCGTGATGATCGCCTTCATCATCGGAAAGGTCGGGATGCAGATCTTAATGGAGAGCTCCAAAGTCCTGACCGATTACTCCCGGATCCATCCTCAAGAGATCCACGAGCTGGTTATGCGAATCGAAGGGATCGAAGAATGCCACGCCGTTCGGACGCGGGGAAGCATGAACCATGTTTATGTCGATCTGCACATCCATGTCCACGCCCACATGCATCTGGAAAACGCCCATGTCCTCGCCCATCGCGTCGAGGCGGAGATTATGAAGAAGTTCTCCGACGTCATTGAAGTGGTCGTCCACCTGGAACCTCACCTGCCCCAGCTTGAGAATGATTGAAAGGTCTGAACGGATGAAGAAACCGACCATCGCCATCACCATGGGCGATCCTTGCGGGATCGGCCCTGAAGTCATCGTCAAAGGCCTGCTTGAGAAAAAGCTCTATACGCTTTGCCGGCCGTTTGTCATCGGAGACGCCCGCCGGATATCGGAGGCGGCGGGTCAATTCGCACCGGGAATTTCGATCCGCACGATCAAAACCACCGCGGAAGCGCGCTTCCGGGAGGGCGTCCTCGAAGTGTTGGAACCCGCGGAGACGCCGCTCCCGCCGATGGCGTATGGACAGCCGCATCCCGAGGCCGCGCGCGCCGCGCTTCAGGCGATCACGCGGGGGGCGGAGATGGCGCTGCGGGGCGAGATCGACGGCATCACCACCGCCCCCATCAACAAAGAGGGAATGAAAGCGATCGGCTTCGCCTTCCCCGGCCACACCGAATTCCTCGCCGATATCGCCAAAAGCGATCGGTTCGCGATGATGATGGTGGGCGGGGGATTAAAGATCACCCTGACGACGATCCATCTCTCCCTTCGGGACGCAATCACGCAATTACGGAAAGAGAAGATCCTCGACGCGATCCGCCTCACCGACGCGGCGATGAAAAAAGATTTCGGCATCGAGAGACCGAGGATCGCCGTGACGGCGCTCAACCCGCATGCCGGCGAGCGCGGCATCTTCGGGGATGAAGAGAAACGGGAGGTCCTCCCCGCCGTGGACGCGGCCGGCAAGGAAGAAATCAATGTCTTCGGTCCGTTCCCGGCCGACACCCTCTTTTATCAATTGAAGACCGGACGATTCGACGCGGCCGTCGCCCTTTTTCACGATCAGGCGCTCATTCCGATCAAGCTCCTCGCCTTCGGCAACGCCATCAACGTGACGATCGGCCTTCCCTTCATTCGAACCTCCGTCGACCATGGGACCGCCTACGACATCGCCGGAAAGGGAATCGCCGATCCCGGCAGCCTTCAAGAAGCCCTCAAGCTGGCGGCCGAGATGGCCCGATTCCGAACGCGCCGCTGAGAAACTTGTGGCGCATTCATCAGCGGCCTCGACCCATCACAGGAGCGAACCCTTATTATGACCGAAACCACCCCCCGTCCACGAAAGTCTTGGGGCCAGAATTTTCTGATCGACCACAACATCCAAAGAAAAATCCTCGATGCGGCCGAGGTTCAGCCGGGAGAGCGGATCGTCGAGATCGGTCCCGGGCGCGGCATTCTGACCAAAGGGCTTCTGGAACGGGGGGCGGAGCTCCTGGCCGTCGAAATCGATCCGCTCTTGGTGGCGGCCCTTCGGCAGGAAATTTCTTCCCCCCATTTCAACCTCATCCAGGAAGATGCGCTCCACTATCCGTATCACCGGATCCCTTCCCCTTATAAAGTGGTGGCCAACCTCCCGTATTACCTCTCGACGCCGCTCCTGTTTCGTCTCTTGGAAGAGCGGGAACGGATCTCGAGAATGGTCTTGATGCTCCAAAGAGAAGTCGCCGAAAGACTCGTCTCCCCGGTGGGAGGGAAAAACTACGGCGTCCTGTCGGTCATGGTCCAGCTTTATGCCGAGGTCCGGATCGGCTTTCACGTCTCGCGCGGCTGCTTTCGCCCGCGCCCCGACGTCGACTCTTCCGTGATCGTTCTCACCCCGCTTCCCCGCCCCCGGGTTCCCGTCAAAGATGAAGCGCTCTTCGGCCGGATCGTTCGAGGGGCCTTTGGGCATCGGCGGAAACGCCTGGCGAACGCCCTCGCCGACGCCGGCTTTCAGCGGACGGCGGCGGAAGCGGCCCTTCAGAAGATCGGCATCGATCCGGCCCGCCGGGGAGAGACCCTCTCGCTCGGCGAATTCGCCCTTTTGGCCGACACTTTGTTTGATTAAGAAGCCGATCTATGCTATCATCTCGTGTTTGAGAAGCCTGATGTCGCAAGAGCAATTTGAAAAGAACGTCCCCCCCCTCCGTGTCATTCCTTTGGGAGGACTGGGGGAGATCGGCATGAACATGATGGCCTTCGAGTATGAAGGATCGATCGTGCTGGTCGATGCCGGATTGATGTTTCCCGAGAACGATATGTTCGGGGTCGACATCGTGATCCCCGATATCTCCTACCTCCTCGATCCGAGCAAGAAGGTGCTCGCCGTTTTCCTCACCCACGGACACGAAGACCATATCGGCGCGGTTCCCTATCTGCTGCGGGAGATGAATGTCCCGATCTATGGAACGCCGCTGACCCTCGGCTTCCTTTCGGACAAGCTGAAGGAGCATCGGTCCGAATTCTTACGGGATGAGGATGGATCGCCGATCACCCCTCAGATGATGACGGTCAAACCGCGGGAGCCGATTTTTGTCGGACCGTTCTGCGTGGAGCCGATCAGCGTGACGCACAGCGTCGCCGACAGCGTCGCCTACGCGATTACGACGCCGGTCGGCGCCGTGATCCACACCGGCGATTTCAAGATCGATCCGGAGCCGGTCGGAGGGAGCTACTTCGACGTGGAGCGCTTCAAAGCGTATGGAGAGAAGGGGGTGCTGGCCCTCTTTTCCGACAGCACCAATGCCGAGCGGGAAGGACACACCGGCTCCGAGACGCAGGTCGGAGAGAATTTCGAGCGGATCTTCGCCGAAACCGAAGGGCGGATCATCATCGCCACCTTTTCATCGAACATCCACCGGATCGACCAGGTCGCCCAAATCGCCAGCCGGCTGGGGAGAAAGATCTTCCTGTCGGGAAAGAGCATCATCGGCAACGTGAAAATTGCGCGGGAGCTCGGCTACCTTTCCTTCCCGCTCGATCAGATCGCCCCGCTGGAAGAGCTGAATGGGACCCCCGATCGGGAGGTGGTCCTCATCACCACCGGCAGCCAGGGTGAGCCGATGTCGGCCCTCTACCGGATGGCGACCGACGATCATAAGCAGATCCAGGTCAAGCCGGGCGATACGGTGATCCTCTCCGCCCGTGTGATCCCGGGGAACGAAGAGGACATCTCCCGCGTCATCAATTATCTCTTCCGGAAGGGCGCCCGCGTCTTGCACGAGAAGATCGCGCGGGTCCATGTCTCCGGGCATGCCAGCCGGGAAGAGCAGCAAAAAATCATCGAATGGGTCCGGCCGCAGTTCTTTATCCCGGTCCACGGCGAGTACCGCCAGCTCGTCTCCCATGCCGCCCTCGCCTCAAAAACCGGAATCGATCCCCGGCGCATCCTGGTGGTCGAGGACGGAGAAGAGATCGTTTTGAGACCGGGGCGCTGCGAGAAGGGAAATCCGATCCCGGCCGGCCGGATCTACATCGACGGCAAGGGGATCGGGGACGTGGAGCAGACGGTCTTGAAAGACCGAAAGCATCTCGGCTCGGACGGAATGATCGTCGTGACGGTGACGCTCGATCGGCAGGCGCGAAAGGTCCGATCGGGTCCCAGCCTTCTTTCGCGCGGCTTCACCCGCAACGCCGTCGAGCATCCGCTCTGGGAGGAGATGGAGCTCTCCCTTCAAACGCTCCTCCGCGAGATGGAGGCCGATCTGGCCTGGGAAGAGAATTTCGACGCCGAGCTGAAGCAGGGAATTGAGACGCGGATCAAGCAGACATTAAAGAAGATCATCTCGAAGAAGATGAACCGATATCCGATGATCATTCCCAACGTGATTCTGATTTAACCGGGCCGACCCCTCAAACCATTCCGGCCTCGGTCTCCTTTGTCGTTTCCAGGTGAGGATACTCAAGATGGCATCCAACAAATCCCACAACGGTTATACGGACGAGATGATCGGCATTCTCCTGATCGTCCTCGGCCTTCTTCTCGGGATCAGCCTCTTGACCTATCATCCCGATGATCTCTCGTTTTCGACCGCTTCCTCCCACCCGCAGATTCAAAATGCGATCGGCCGGGTCGGCGCCAACCTCTCCGATCTCTTCTTCCAGCTGTTCGGGATCTCCTCGTATCTGTTTCCGGTCTTCTCGACGATTCTCGGCGTCCGGTTCTTTCGGGAAGGACGCGGGCCGCTCACCCGGCGGGGACTGGCCGGATCGGCCCTCCTCCTTCTGACCCTCTCTTCCTTCGCGGAGATGGAGTGGGGCGGGCCGACTTCAATGGCCTCCCCGAATTTCAGAGGAGGGATCGTCGGACGGATGCTGTCGCGCTTCTTTTTGGACTATTTCGCCTCTATCGGAAGCCATATCATCCTTCTTTTTCTCTTCCTCCTCGGCTGGATGCTGATCTCTCCCTTCTCCCCCCGCGCGGCCGTAAGTCGATTGCAAGAGCGTTTTTCGGAGCTCCGGCAGTCGATCTTGGAGCAGATCGTCATCCGGAAAAGCAAGAAGAAGCGCCGCGCCGCGGCGCCGCCCGCGCCGACGAGCGAGCCGGAGATCGCCCGCACGCCGGCCGTCGAGCCTTCCGCGCCGAAGATCACGATTCCTCCCCAACAGGAGGCTTTTCCCTTTGCGCGCCCCGACGAGGGAGACTACCGGCTTCCCCCCCTCTCGCTTTTGTCCGACCCGTCGGGAACGGGCAAACGGATGACCGAAGAGGAGTGGGTCGCGCAATCGCGCATCCTGGAAAGGAAGCTGCTCGACTTTGATGTGGAAGGAAAGGTCACGCAGGTCCATCCCGGGCCGGTCGTGACGATGTTCGAGTTCGAGCCGGCCCCCGGAATCAAGCTCAACCGGATCACCAACCTGGCGGATGATCTGGCCCTCGCGATGAAGGCGATGCAGGTCCGAATCGTCGCGCCACTGCCGGGAAAGTCGACGGTCGGCATCGAGATCCCGAACGTGGTCCGGGAAGAGGTGCTGTTGAAAGAGGTCCTCTCTTCTCCCTCCTATAACCAGATCGGCTCGAAACTCCGGCTCGCCCTCGGCAAAGACATTTTCGGAAATTCGGTCTCGGCCGATTTGGCCACGATGCCGCATCTGCTGATCGCCGGCTCCACCGGCTCCGGGAAGAGCGTCGGACTCAACGGAATGATCCTCTCGCTTCTCTACTCCGCCACTCCGGCCGAAGTGAAGATGCTGATGATCGACCCGAAGATGCTCGAATTCTCCCTCTACGACGGCATTCCGCACCTGGTGGCGCCGGTCATCGTTCGGGCCAAGGCCGCCTCCGATGCGCTCCGGAAGATGGTCGCCGAGATGCAGCGTCGTTACCAACTCCTGGCCGAGAAGGGGGTGCGGAACATCGAGGCCTATAACAAGCTCTTGAAGAGTTCCCCTCCTCCCCCTCCTAAAACAGAGGAACCGCCCCCCGGCGGAAAACCGCCGCTGGAGCACGGGCCGCTTCCCTACATCGTGATCCTGATCGACGAGCTGGCCGACCTGATGATGGTGGCCCCCCGGGACGTGGAAGATTCGATCACCCGTCTGGCGCAGATGGCCCGCGCCGCCGGAATCCACCTGGTCCTGGCGACGCAGCGTCCTTCGGTCGACGTGATCACCGGCGTGATCAAGGCGAATTTTCCGGCGCGCATCGCTTATTGCGTTTCGTCGAAGATCGACTCCAGAACGATCCTCGATGCCAACGGCGCCGAGCAGCTCCTCGGCAAGGGGGACATGCTTTATCTCTCTGCGGGAACCGGCAAGATCGCCCGAATCCACGGCGCCTACGTGTCGGAAGAAGAAATCAAGAAGGTCACCACTTTTGTGAAAGAGCAGGCGTCTCCTCATTATGAAACCTCCCTCTCCGAGGAAGCCCCCTCTCCGGAGGAAGCTTCTTCGAACGAGCGCGATGATCTCTACGAGCAGGCGCGGGAGCTGGTGATCACCACCGGGCAGGCCTCCGCCTCCTTCATTCAACGCCGGATGCGCGTCGGGTATCCCCGCGCCGCCCGGATGATCGAAATGATGGAGGAAGACGGCGTGATCGGGCCGGCCAGCGGCGGAAAGCCGAGGGAAATCCTCGTCAAGAAGGACCCAACCTAACGGGCGCGATAGAGCCGCTCCTCTTCTCGAGAAAGGAAAACCGTGAAAAGATCATGGACGATATTCATTCTGCTGGCGATTTCAGCGCTGGCCCCCCTACAGGGAGAAGCCAAAGAAGATCCCGCCGCCGCCGTCGCCGCCAAGATTCAGACCGCCTATGACAAGCTCAACGATCTGCAGGCCGACTTAGATCGGAAGAGC
>SCUR01000397.1 GCA_004297235.1 Candidatus Manganitrophaceae bacterium
GATCCCGCTGTTGTCCGGCGCCGAGGAGGGGCTTTCATTCTCAGCCGCAGCGACCCACCCGCCGGTCAGTATGAACAATGTTGCGATGATCCAAACAAATTGCTTCATTTCAGCCTCCTCCGATTAAGACGCGCGGAGCCGTTTCAGGAGGGTGTTTCCGAGGGACTCGGCCCGCTTGCCGATCACCTGCACTCCCTCCCCCAGGACCTTGGCCCCTCGCTTGAGCATCTTCTTCGCTTTCGGCGTCGCCTTTTTGATCCGGGAGCCGAGCGCGCTCCTCCTCGGGGATGCTTTTTTCCGGCCCCGCGATTTCGCAACCGGTTTCTTTCGCCCGACCTGTTTTTTCTCTGGCATGATGGTCCTCCTAATCGATGTTATTGTTCCTTCCCAGTGAGGAGGTTGAGTGCAATTCATAGACCGTTGAAGCGCGCGCTGAAGCGAAGCAAAATCGACCTCGGAAGGGATATTCCGGGCGATCGATCGTTTCCGGTATGAATATTTTGCACAGAGATCGTTCGGATATATCGGACAGGGATTCGGATCAGACGAAATTGCAGGGAATGAGGGCCGGGATCGCGCGCCGATGTGAAAAAAGGGAACAAACTGCCGGCGGTCGGCAACGCGGGTCGCTTCCTCCGATGTCATTGCGAGCGCGGCGAAGCAATTTCTTAATCGATTCAGGATTGCCGCGTTCCCTCGGCCGCCCGCCATGACGCGCGAGGCGACGACGGGGCGGCTCGACCTGAATTGCAAGAGACATCTATGTTATAATGAGTTATTCAAAAAAAGGGTCTTTATCGCCCTTTTTTCCCCCTCTGGTTGGGAGGCAGGCATGCCGCAGAAAAAGGAATTCCCCGGTTGGACCCTCTTTATCATTCTCTTCATCATCACCGTTCTCCCTTTCTTTTTCTTTACCCCGCAAGCCCGGCAGACGTCTTACAGCGACTTTAAACGTCTGCTTCGGGAGGGAAAGGTCAAGGAGGTGGTGATTTCCAAAGACACCATCGAGGGGGTGAAGGTCGACGGCAAGGAAGAGCCCTTCAGCACGGTCCGCGTAGACGATCCCGCGTTGATCCGCGAGCTGGAAGATCGAAATATTAAAGTCACCGGAGAGGTCCAGAGCAACTGGCTGAGAGATCTCGTCCTCTTTTGGGTGCTGCCGGCGGCGGTGATCCTGTTTATCTGGAGTCTCTTCGCGAGGAGGATGGCGGGCGGCGGGGGGGGACAAGGATTTATGACCTTCGGGCGGGCCCGCGCCAAGGTCTTCGCCGAGAAAGATGTGCAGGTCAGCTTTCATGATGTCGCCGGAGCGGACGAGCCGAAAGAAGAGCTGATGGAGGTGGTCGAGTTTCTCCGCCAGCCGCAGAAATTCCAGCGCCTCGGCGGCCGGATTCCGAAAGGGGTGCTGCTGGTCGGCCCTCCCGGAACCGGAAAGACCCTTTTGGCGAGGGCGGTCGCCGGAGAGGCGAAGGTCCCCTTCTTTTCGATGAGCGGATCGGAGTTCGTCGAGATGTTCGTGGGGGTCGGCGCGGCGCGCGTGCGCGATCTCTTCGCGCAGGCGCAAGAGAAGGCGCCGTGCATCATCTTCATCGACGAGCTCGATGCCTTGGGACGGGCGCGCGGAATGGGGATGCTCGGCGGGGGACATGCGGAGCAGGACCAAACCCTCAACCAGCTCCTGGTCGAGATGGATGGATTCGATCCGAGGAAGGGGGTCATCATCATGGCGGCGACCAACCGCCCGGAAATCCTCGATACCGCCTTGCTTCGGCCCGGGCGTTTCGATCGCCAGATCTTGGTCGATCGCCCCGACGTCCGCGAGCGGGAGGAGATCCTGAATCTCCACACCCGCAGCGTGAAGCTCGATCCGAAGGTCGACATCAAATTGCTCGCCACCCGGACGCCGGGGTTCGTGGGGGCCGACCTGGCCAACGTCGTCAACGAGGCGGCGCTGCTGGCGGCGCGGAACAACAAAGACCAGGTGGAGATGGAGGATTTTGAAGAGGCGATCAACCGGGTGACGACCGGCCTTGAAAAGAAGAAGCGGGTGATGAGCAAAAAAGAGAAGGAGTATGTCGCCTATCACGAATCGGGGCATGCTCTGGTCGCGGAGCTGGTGCCGAACGCCGACCCGGTCCATCGGATCTCGATCATCCCCCGCGGCATCGCGGCCCTCGGCTATACTCTTCAGCTTCCGACGGAAGATCGCTACTTGATGACCAAGAGCGAGCTGCTCGACCGGCTGGCGGTCTTGCTCGGAGGGCGGGTGGCCGAGGAGATCATCTTCGGGGAGATCTCGACCGGCGCGCAGAACGATCTGACCCGCGCGACCGACATCGCCCGGAGCATGGTCCGGGAGTTCGGAATGAGCGAGAAGCTGGGGCTGGTCTCCTTCGAGCGCTCCCGACGGATGATGCAGACCGATGGGTTCCCTCCCGGCGCCAAAGATTACAGCGAAGACCTCGCGAAGGCGATCGACGAAGAGGTCAGAGAGATCATCGACAAAACCCATGCCCGTGTTCAGGCGCTGCTCGAGAGCCATCGCGATCATCTGCGGGCGCTCGCGAAGCTCCTTCTCGAAAAAGAGGTGGTCGAGGGAGAAACCCTTCGGAAGATCGTTCACGGGGACGGCTCGCCGAAGAAGAGCGACGCGCCCCGCCCGGTCGATATCGCCTTTCCGGAAACGCCGCGCCGCGCCGTCGGAGAGTAGAGGGAGGATCTCCCGGGATGGAGATGAAATCGCTCCTCCAAATGCTGTTGGCCGATGAGCGGAGGCTGCATCAGGCGTACACGGCTTACCTTCCCCTGCTTCGTCCCGCCGTCTTGAGGGAGAAGATCCAGCGGTGGGCGGGGGAGGGATGGAAGCACATCGAAGCGCTGGAGCGGGCCGTCGAAAAGAGCGGGGCGCTCGGGGAGACGGTCGCTCCCGGCGCCGTTCCCCCTTCGGCCGAGACGCACGCGCTGCTCGACTTTTTCTATCAACAAGAGGAGCGCCTTTATTATCGTTATCAAGAGGCGCTGAAGCGGACCGAATCGGAATCGCTCCGGTCGCTTCTTTTCTCTCATCTTCAGGATCAGAAGAGACACCTTGCTGGGATCCAGCACCTCTATGCCGAGTTCCTCTATTACTAATCTTTTGTACTAATCTTTTGACAAATTTCTTTTTGAAGAATAGACTTTCCTCATGTTGATCGGTCCGTCGAAGCGCCCTCTGATCATCCGCGGCCATACCCTCCTCTGCCTGCAAGGCTTTCGAGGAGAGGGGTACAGTCCCGCCTTTGTCGAAAACATGAAAGCGATCCACCGCCGTCTCTCCGGCGATCCGGAGGCCACCGTCCAGGTGACGGCCGGTCCCGATCTCATTTGCCGCGCCTGCCCGCATCTGCAGTCGGATGGATGCCATTTAAAGGGGCCCGGTTTCGAGGAGCCGATGAAGCGCCAGGATCGAGAGGTGATGGCGCGGCTCGGCCTTGCGGAGGGGGAGATCCTACCCTGGGGGGAGATCCTTCACCGGATCGCCGCGCAGGTCGAGGGAAGCGATCTGGACGCCGTCTGCGGGTCTTGTCCCTGGCTGCCGCTGGGGTATTGCCGGCAGGGGATCGACGCATTGAACGTCCTTCAAGATCGAGCGAGGTCTTCATGAAAGGGCAGAATCAATTATGCGGAGCTTCCTCTCCCTTCGCCGGAGGCAAGCGGGTTTTGATTCTTTTGGCGCCGGGGTTTGAAGAGATCGAAGCGGTCACCGTGATCGATATCCTCCGGCGGGCCGGCGTGGAGGTGATCGCGGCCGGAACGGTCGAAGGGCCGATCGAAGGAGCCCGGAAGGTGAAGGTCCTGGCCGATCTTTCGATCGACCGGGTCACGGGGAGCGATTACGACCTGATCGTTCTGCCCGGGGGACAGCCCGGCACCGACCATCTCGCGAAAGACGAACGGGTCCGGCGGATCTTGAATGAAGCGGCGGCGAAGGAGCGGCACATCGCGGCGATCTGCGCCGCCCCGTCGATCCTCGCCGCGGCCGGTCTCCTCGCCGGAAAGAAGGGGACGAGCCATCCTTCGGTCCGGGGGCGGATGGAGGGGGTTGATTACTCCGAGGCGCGGGTGGTCGTGGATGGGCGATGGGTGACCAGCCGCGCTCCCGGCACCGCGATGGAATTTGCCTTTGAGCTGGTCCGGCTGTTGGCCGGGGAAGAAAAAGTAAAAGAGGTCAATCAAGGCGTGATGGCGAGGCTGTAATCTGTCGAGAGGGACTCGGCGAATACGGATTCAATCTTCGCTCCTTCTCCCGTTCCCGCTAAATTCATCATCTTCCGTACTTGAGGATTTTCCATGTTGGACGCTTACGTGGCCAAGGGGCTGGGCGATTATCTCGACCTGATGCAGCCGCTCACCCCGATGTTCCACCTCGCCTATGTCATCCTGGTCAATCGTCTTGCCTTATTTGGAAACCAATTCCGCTTCCCGTTCGAGGGGTTCGTGACGCTCCATTATGTGATGTTTCTCTTCTTTCCGTTCGGCTGGCTCTGGGTGCAACTCGGAAAATCGGGACCGGCCCCCTTTGCGCGGATCGTGGAGGGGGGCATCCCGTTCTGGATTCCCGGAATAAGCTTCGGCCTCTCCGGTTTGCATTTCATCCTGACGATTCTTCTGATCGTCCTCTGGTTTTCGGAGGCGAGGGCTCCTCGGAATGATTATGATTTTCGCAAGGTCCGCGGGTGGAGTTATTTGGTTCTCCCCCTCGTTCTCTGGGGGTTTGTTTATCCCTTCCGGCCGGGGGAGCAGGGCGAATTCGTTTTTCTCAGCTACACCGGGCTTTGGAGCTCGCCGTTCGGCGTTCTCATGAATCCCACCTCGACCTTTCTCCTCGGCCTATTGACCTTTATCTATCCGCGGGTCAACCTAAAACTCTTCATCGGCAGCGCCTCGGTTTTTCTGATGATCGCCCTGGTCGCCGCGCGCACGTCGCCCCTCGATTGGCCGATGGCGTTCCTGGCCGGACTGAATCTCCTCCTCGGGTTCATCCTGGCGATCAAACGCAGAAAGGCGATCGCCGCCGAAAAGCCCGAAGCGATCGCCTCCCCTTAAATCCGCTTCTTATCCTTGATTCGTCGATGGAACTGTGGCACAATCGGCCGACGGTCGTATGGGTCCTTTCATCCCACCGTGCGGCGTATCCTTCCCTCTCTTCAAGTGCCCCCGTAGCTCAGGCGGATAGAGCAGCGGTTTCCTAAACCGCGTGCCGGGTGTTCAAATCACCCCGGGGGCACCACACTTCAATCCTCTGGAAACAGGGGTCCTGCTCGGCGGCTTCGCCCCCTTGCCCGAGACGCGCGGGGGGCGCGGCCGAAGCCGATTTTCTAAGACCGCTCGGAGAGGCCGGTCGAGATGGCGCGGATTCGACGCATCACCTCTTTTTTCTCGTCCCCCGTTAGAGAGGTCTCGGAGATTTCGAAGAGAATCTGATTTTCCTTTTCCATGTGCTGGCGCAGCAGGCTCACGAGACGCAGCCCCGGATCGATCAGCGCTTTGCGGACCGCCTCATCGATCGGCGCGTCGCTTCGGCAGAAGGCGGGGGCGATCTTTTTCCAGTGAAGAAAGGCGGCGCAGATCTTCTCATGCTCCCGTATAATCGCCTCGATCGGGCCGTACTCTTTGCCGATATATTCGGCGAGAACCGGAAAGAGAGCCTCTTCTTCCTTTTTAAAATGAAGTCCGATTTCTTTGTCCAGCGCGACCGACAGATCTTTCAGCAGCTCCTTCTCGATCTTTACCCGCTCGGGGGTGACCTCTTCCGCCGGCTGCCGCA
>SCUR01000041.1 GCA_004297235.1 Candidatus Manganitrophaceae bacterium
GCCAGTTTTATCGGGAGAATCTGGTGGAGACGGTCGCCCGCACCCTTCAAGAGAACGGTCTCGAACCGGATGCGCTGGAGCTGGAATTAACGGAGAGCATCTTAATGGGAAAGGAAGAGCGGGTCCTCCGGATGCTCCGGGAGCTGGCCGGGATGGGCATTCAGCTCTCGATCGACGATTTCGGCACCGGCTACTCCTCGCTCGGCTATCTGAAGCGGTTTCCGATCGGGAAGCTCAAAGTCGATCAGCTCTTCGTGCGGAACATGACCACCGATCCGAACGACGCCGTCATCGCCCAGACGGTGGTGGCGATGGCGCACTCTCTTCGTCTAAAGGCGATCGCGGAAGGGGTGGAGACCGAGTCGCAGCTGGCGTTTCTAAGATCGATCGGCTGCGATGAGATGCAGGGCTTCCTCTTCAGCCGCCCCCTCCCCGCCGAAGAGGCGACGCAACTGCAGGCCCAAAAAAAGCGGCTTTAAAACCCTAACGGAGCACCTGCTCCGCCCGCACTTCGTTGATCAACGCTCTCCCCTGCTCGAAGTCGGAAAGATTGCGGAGGGTCGTCTCGGCGATCCGCGCCATCGCCTCTTGGGTGAAGAAACCCTGATGCCCCGTGATCAGGACGTTCGGAAAGGTCAAGAGGCGCGAGAAGAAATCGTCCTGAATCACCCGATTCGATAAATCCTCGAAGAAAAGATCGGCCTCTTCTTCATAGACATCGAGACCGAGCGCGCCGATCTTCCCCGACTTCAGGGCGGCGATGACCGCTTGGGTATCGATCAGCGCCCCCCGCCCCGTATTGATCAGCATCACGCCGCTGCGCATCCGCTCCAACGCCGTGGCATCAATCAGATGATGGGTCTTCGGGGTCAGGGGACAGTGCAAGGTAATGATATGCGATTGCTCGTAGAGATCGGTCAGCGAGGTGTATCGGACCCCGAGCCCCCGGCACGCCTCGTCGGGGGAGGGATCATAGGCCAGTAGGCGGCATCCGAAACCGTTCATGATCCGCGCCACCACGGCGCCGATTTTTCCGGTGCCGATGATTCCGACGGTCCGGCCGTTCAGATCGAACCCGAGCAATCCCTCCAGCGCGAAGTTCCCTTCTCGGACCCGGGCGTAAGCCCGATGGATCTTTCGATTCAGGGAGAGCATCAGGGCCACGGTGTGCTCGGCCACCGCATGGGGAGAGTAGGCTGGCACCCGCGCCACCGTGAGTCGGAGATCCCGCGCGGCGATCAGATCGACATGGTTGAAACCGGCGGAGCGCAGCGCAATGAGACGCGTCCCTTGCCGCGCGAGCGCCTCCAACACCGGGCGGTCGAGCTGGTCGTTGACGAACGGACAGATCGCGGGGAACCCGGCCGCCAGCGCCGCCGTGCTCAAATTCAGATGCGGTTCGAAGAAAACCAATTCATGCCGGCGCGCGGCGTTCGCGGCCTGAAAGGAGGTCTGATCGTACGGCTTGGTGCTGAAGAGCGCAACCCGCATCGGCCCTCTCTCCCTATTTTTTAGGTTCCGTTTTGACCGGATCGACGTCGAAGAGCTTGATCCCGCTCCGCTCCGTGGTGCTGTAGCGATCGATCTCTTCCAGCTTTCGGATGATTCGAACCACTTCTCCCGTCCCGTCGACGATCGCTTGCGCCCACTTCACCTTCGGATCGGCGGGCTCCGTTCGCTTGACGATCAGCTCCGCATAGCTTTTGATCGGGGTGATGGCATTGAGAATATTATGGGCGTAGGTCATCGACAGGGCCCGGATCCCCTCCAGCCGCTCTTTTTCGACGGTGGCGGCCCGCGCCTGCTCCAGCGCCGCCTCCATTTCTTTTCTCATCGTAATGTCTTTTCCGGTGGAGACGTAGTGCGTGATTTCCCCCTTCCGATTCTTGATCGGCGTGATCGTCTTTTCTTCGTAGTAAAGCGTTCCGTCTTTCTTTTGGTTCACCAGCTCGCCCCGAAAGACCCCGCCGCGAAGGATCGTCTCCCAGAGGTTGCGATAGAAGTCGGGCCCATGTTTTCCCGACTTCACGATCCGAGGGGTCTTCCCGAGCACCTCCTCCCGCGTGTAGCCGGTCTTGCGCTCGAAGGCCGGATTCACATATTCGATGATTCCGTTGCGGTCGGTAATCACGACGACATCGTCGGTCTGCTCGATCACGCTCGAAAGCTTTCTCATCTCCCGCTCCGCCGTCTTGCGCCGGCTGATGTCTCGGGTGATGCTCGACGCGCCGACGGTCTTCCCTTCGGCGTCCCGGATGGGGGAGGTGGTGACGGAGACATCGATCAGCCGGCCGTCTTTTCTGATCCGGACCGTCTCATACGGATCGATCCGCTCTCCGCGCCGGATTCGCTCCAAGATCTCGTCGACCCGGTCGGGATGATCGGGCGGAACGAGGAGGGAGACCGGCGCCCCCACGATCTCTTCGGCCGCATAGCCGTAGATTTGCGCCGCGCCGGGGTTCCAGGTAAGAACGGTGCCGTCGAGGGTCATCCCGATGATCGCATCGTTGGACGATTCGACGATGAACGCCAAGCGCTGGTCGGCCTCTTCCGCGCGCTTGCGGTCGGTGATATCCTCATGCGCAACCACGACGTGGATCGGCCCCTCTCCTTGGAAACGGGTCACTCGGACGATGAACCAGCGCTGCTCGGTGGGACGGTGACAGGGATATTCCAAGGCGAATTCGTCCTGCTCCCGCGAGATGACCCGTCGGATGGCGGCCGCCACGGCGTGCGCCTGCTCGGCCCCCTCCCCGACGGCCGCCTCGCAGAGATGAAGATAATTCCACCCCGCTCCTTCGGCGATCATGAGATAATTGGATGTCGCGAATCGGCGCCAGGCCGCATTCACCGCCATGATCGCCCCTTTTTCATCGAGAATGGCGATATAGGTCGACAGGGCGTCAAACGCCGACTGGAAGAGCCGTTGGGATTCCCGCAGCGTGAGTTCAAGCTGGCCTTCCAAACTCTTAATCTCGGTGAGGAGTCTCGTCCTCTCCTTGCTTTCCATCTCGGTCTCCTCCGCGCCCAATTAACCTCATGTTATCACCCTCCGGAAGATCATACAAGAACCTCTTATCTTCCGTTCGGATTGTCTCGTCGGTTGGTCGAATTGGACACGGGATCGTCCCTCTTGTGAGAGGAGGTCGGCGGGGCGCGCCGAGCTCCCTGTTTTTCCTGGAGAGTCCCCGTGCCGCCGCATCGAGGCGAATGGCACCCTCTTTGCTGTTCTTTAAAGAGAGGGATGGCTTAAAAGGAGGGCGGAGAGATGAAACGAAGAGAGATCAATCGGATCGGCTGGATCGTATTGGGGATTGCTTCCTTCTTTCTCACCGGCTTTGTGGCTGACCTTCGGCCGCAGCCGGTCTTAGAGGAGGAGGTCGTCTTTACCTTGGCGGCTCACATGAACAACCGGGGGGTGGAACTCTATCGCCAGGGAAACATTCAGGAGGCGCTGGCGAATTTTATTGTCGCCTCGGAAATGGACGATACTTTCTGGCAAGGCCATTATAACTGTACGATCGCATTGATCGCGATGGGAAACTTGAAAGAAGCGCTGCATCATTTGGAAATGTCGATCGAGATCGACCCCGAGAACCCCCTGGCGCATCGCCTCTATGAAGACCTTCTCTGGAAGGTGGAGGCGAAGGCCTAGCCACAGGCGGAACCGGCCCCGAAAGAAAAGTTGATCTAGATCATGTTTCAATTTGATGTGAGTCATTGTTACGAGAGGAGGGATTCTTTAATGTAAAGTTAACATGAATATAGGGCCGGTGCTTTGACGACCTATTTTTCCCATCAGAATGAATCTCATCCCACCATTTTAGACGGCATATCCGAGCCGATTATCGTCATCGATCAAGACTATAATCTGACCTATGCCAACAAAACGGTCCGGGATGGAAAAGAGCTTGTGCCGGAGCAAAAATGTTATGAACTCCTCCATGGGGAAAAACATCCCTGCGACCCCTGCCCCTGTCGGGAGACTTTCCAAAGCGGCAAGCCTTATCGCACCATCCGGAAGATAGCGCAGGCGGCGGGAGGAAGCGCGGTCCTGAAAGAGTTCCGCTCCTATCCTATTCTGGACCGGGACGGCAAGGTGATCCGGACCATCGAAATTATCCAGGACCTCCCTCTCGCTGAAAGCAGCGCCCCGGTGAAACCCACCCTTTTCCCTTCACGGAGAAGAGCCGCTCCTCCCGAGGAGCATTCTTTCTGCGGGATGATGGGAAACAGCAAAAAAATGAAAGCGCTCTTTCAGATGATCCGTCTGGTTGCACCCAGCAATGCCACCGTTCTCATCTACGGCGAGAGCGGCACCGGCAAGGAGCTCGTCGCCAAGGCGATTCACCGAAGCAGCTCCCGATACAACCGTCCGTTCATTGCCATCGACTGCGGCGCGCTTCCCGAGACCCTCCTGGAGAGCGAGCTCTTCGGCCATGTCAAAGGGGCCTTCACCGGCGCCATTCAAAATAAAAAAGGCCTCTTCGAAGAGGCCGAAGGGGGA
>SCUR01000398.1 GCA_004297235.1 Candidatus Manganitrophaceae bacterium
AGCTTAAGACCATATTCATGCTCCACCTCGTGAACATCGGCCCAGGGATCATAGAGATGGACATTGGCATTGTACTGTTTTAATTCCTGAACGATGTCGACGACGCGGGTGTTCCGGATGTCGGGACAATTTTCTTTGAAGGTCAGGCCAAGGATGAGAATATTGCTTGCAACCACGGGGATCCCTTTTTTGGTCATCAGCTTCACGACCTGCCCCGCGACATGGCTCCCCATACCATCATTGATCCGCCGTCCGGCCAGGATCACTTCCGGGTGATAGCCGACCTCCTGCGCCTTGTGCGTCAAGTAATACGGATCGACGCCGATGCAGTGGCCGCCGACCAATCCCGGCGAGAACTTGAGGAAGTTCCATTTCGTGCCGGCCGCCTTCAACACCGCTTCCGTGTCGATCCCAAGACGGTTGAAGAGGAGGGAGAGCTCGTTGATGAGAGCGATATTGACGTCCCGCTGCGTGTTCTCGATCACTTTCGCCGCCTCAGCGACCCGGATCGACTCCGCACGGTGGGTCCCGGCAACAATGATCGACCGGTAAACGGAATCGATTATCTCCAACGCTTCCGGCGTCGAGCCGGAGACGACCTTGAGGATTTTCGTGACGGTATGCTCTTTATCCCCCGGATTGATCCGCTCCGGAGAGTAGCCGGCGAAGAAGTCGCGGTTGAATTTTAGCCCCGATTTCTCCTCCAAAATCGGCACGCAGATCTCCTCGGTGACGCCGGGGTAGACGGTCGATTCATAAACGACGATGTCCCCTTTTTTGAGAATCGATCCGACACTCTCGGTCGCCTTGACCACCGGGGTCAGATCGGGGCGTTTGTGTGCATCAATCGGCGTCGGGACGGTCACAATGAAGAAGTTGCACTCTTTGATCCCTTGCCGGTCGGTCGCGTAGGTAAGCTTTTTCGCCGCGCGAAGGGCCTCTTCCGTGACTTCCAGGGTGGCGTCGAATCCTTTCTGGAGCGATTCGATCCGTTTTACATTGATATCAAATCCGACCGTGTTGAACTTTTTTCCAAATTCAACCGCCAGCGGGAGGCCGACATACCCCAAGCCGATCACGGCTATCCGGATCCGATCTTCCAATTTGGTCGCTGTCATCGTTTCCCCTCTCGATTTTCGGAGAAGTCTATCAAAAGTTCAAAGAGTTGTCCAAGAATATGTCAAAACAAGCAGCGCCTCGATCAAGCAGACGTCCCGGAAGCAAGACGCTCGGCCTCTTCCACCATTTGCTCCAGGAAGCGGAGCCCCCCCTGCCAGAAATCGCGTGTCGTGATATCCATCCCGATCGTTTCCTGAATCAGCCGATCGGGGCGTTGCGAGCCGCCGGCCGAGAGGAGGGCAAGATATTTTGGGACAAAGACTGTTCGCTCTTCCAAATACTTTTGATACAAAGCGAGGACAAGAAGATGTCCGAACGCGTAGGCATACGTATAAAAAGGAGAATGAATGAAATGGGAGATATACATCCACCACCAGCGATAGTCGTCGGTGAGGGTCACGGAGTCCCCGAACATCGCGCGATTCTCGGAGAGCCAGAGCTGATTGATCCGATCGGGACTCAGCTCTCCTTCGGTCCGCCGCGCCGCATGCGCCTTCTGCTCGAAACGACAGAGGACCACCTGTCGGAAAATGGTCGCGAAGCTCTCCTCCAATTTCTCCATCAGAAGCGCGAGCGTTCTTTTCGGATCTCGCTCCTGGCCCTTCAATCGATGGAAAACGAGCATCTCGGCAAAGACGCTGGCGGTCTCCGCGGTGGTAAGCGGGGTATCGAAGTTGAAGTAGTTTTGCCGGCGCGACAGCCACTGATGGACCCCATGCCCAAGTTCATGCGCCAGGGTCATTACATCGCGCGGAGTTCCTAAGTAATTAATAAAGACGTATGGATGAACGCTCGGGACGGTGCCGTGGCTGAAGGCCCCTCCCCGCTTGCCGGGGCGGACGGGAGCGTCGATCCACTGCTTCTCGAAAAAAAGCGATGCAGTCTCGGCGACCTTCGGAGAAAAATCGGTAAAAGCCGAGAGGACCTGTTCCTTCGCCTCCTGAAACGAGATCGCCTCCGATGCCATATCCAAGGGGGCGTACCGGTCATAGTCGTAGAGAAGATCCAACCCCAACCGCTTTTTCTTCAGACGATAATAGCGGGCCACCAGCCCGTAATAAGCTTCACAGGAGGCCAGGAGCGCATCGACCGCCGCAGGGTCGATCTCGTTGGATAAATTCCGGGCGGCCATCGGATCGGGGAAACGGCGCAGGCGGTCGTCGCTGGCATGATCGGCGACGATCTGATTGAAGATGAAGGTGAAGAGCGGCGCATTCCGCTCCAACCCCTCGGTAAGCCCTTTGGCCGCCGCCCGCCTGGTTTCGCGCCGCGGATCATAAAGCAGGGCGAGCGCCTCCTGCTCGGTCAGCGGCTTTTTCTCCCCCTCGCTCTCCACGGCGAATCGGATCTGGTTGATCGTCTCGTCAAAGAGCCGCTGAAAAGCGCGGACGCCGGTGTTGGACTTTTCCTCTAAAATTTTTTCCTCGGCTTCCGAGAGACGATACGGCGCCCATTTGCCGATCGACTCCAGGAAATGACGATACTCCGATAACTCCGGCGCCTCGATCCACTCCCGGGCCCGCTTCTCCGGGACGGCCGTCCATTCCAATTCAAAAAAGAGAAGATGCTTCTGCAACTCGCTGAAGCGCTCTTGAACCCGCTGCAGCAGCGCCCCGTGTCGGGGATTTTGCGTATCGGCGGCAAAAACAAGATAGGCATAGGAGAGCACCCGATCGATCCCCTCGCGGATCGCTTCGAGCGCTCGAAGCGTCTCAAAAAGCTCTTTGACCGTCGGCTCTCCCGAAATAAGGCGTCCCCGGTGCTCTTTTTCAAATGCCTCGGCCCGTTGAAGCGCGGCCTGCAGATCGGCTTCGATCTGCGGATCATTGATACCCCGATAAAGATCGGTCAGGTTCCAGGTGGGCGGCTCTGGACGGCTCACTGTCTCTCCCTCACTCTTTCCATGAACAAATTTTAGAATTAACATAACACAAACCGGCTGAAGCCTGAAACATCAAAAATAGACTTTGTTTCTCCAGAATAACGGCTCGCTCGATAAAATACAGGATATTGCCGATTGAATACCTCGTTTCATTTTCTTTAAAGTGATGAATACGAATCATTGAACCTCCAAGAACACCCTGCTCCACCGTTGTTCAAGCATTAAATATTTTTGCTCTTCCAGCGCCTGCTCCGATAATGGCCGCTGGCATTATTTTTGCCCAATTATTACGTCGAACCCGGGGGGGGATCGTTGCCTTTCTTTATTCTCTTTTTCATTATTGCCGCGCTTCCTGTCGAGGGATGGTCCCAAACAAGCGACTTCTTCAGCAATACGCAAGGGATCGACCGGCTCTCCACCGGTTCGACCGGCTCCTGTCCCAACTGCCCCGGCTTTAATCCCGACCGGTTGATCCGCCACTCAGGGATCGATCCGGACGGCAGCGGCCCGATCTCCTTCTCTCAGAGTATCAGCACAACGGCCCCCTCGCTCGGTGGAACGGTGGAGGGTCCCTTTTTTAATCTTTTGGGGCCGGGAGCGGTGACCGACAACATGTTCGGTATGATCTCCCGAGCAGGGGCCGATCCAGCCAAGTGCGGCATCGATGTCACCGGGGCGGGAACCCTGCCGACGTCGACCGGCTTGAATTGCGGCGACATTCGTTTCAATCGAACAAGCCAACTGGTGACGGTCCCCAATACCCCCGGCACGGAAGGCCTAACTTCGCTGGTCACTCAGCCGGCCGTTTTTTCCGGAGATTTTTTCCCTTCGACCGACGACCATCTTGGAATCAACCTCACCCATACGTTCATCCGAAGCCGGACAACAGCTCCCCTCCAATCGGGCGATTTATCGGTGACCTGCGCGCCGGGCGCATTCACCTGCTTGGGAAGCCGCGAGCAGCTTCGCCAGATCACGCCAATGATGATAGGAGCCGCCGGAACGCTCGATTCGCCCGGAGCCGGAGAAAACCGTTTTGTCCAGACCTTCGAGTGGCACTCGAGCAGCAACGCGGGAGATTCGTTTACCGCACCGACCGTTCAATGGAGCTTGGAATTGAATGATTCGATCCGGGAGACCGATCAGCAGCCGGGCATGCAGAGCGGCCTCCTCTCGGGGACCTTTAACTACAATACTCCAGGGAACTTTCCCTCTCTGGCCATTCCGTTCGTGAGAAGCTCCACCGACCTCTGCAGAGGGGTGGCCGGAACGGAGGGAACCTGTATCGTGATTCCTCAATAGAGAGAGCAATGGATCGCAGACGCCTCAAATGGGCCTTTTATACTATCGTACTCACTCTCTTTTTCCTGACTTCTCGAATGGCCGTCGCCACCGAATCGAACACTCGGACCGTCACGAGCCAAGGGCAAAATCTCCTGACCAACAATTCAAACTGCTCCGGGAACGGAGGGGCCCTCTGTCAGGGAGCGGCGCAGAACGGCGGAATCACCTTGAATATCAATGGCGGCTCGCTCAACTTTCACCTCTGCAGTCAGGGAATCGCCCCGGATCCGACCGATCTCCCTTGCCGGGTCGCCCCTCCGATGATCCCGCCGGGAGCCGACACCCAGGTCGGCACGGGACTCAACCCGATCGCAGTGAATGATAATGGAAATCCCGTCACATTCGGCGGGCCGACGAATGATCCAATTCCGTCGGGATCGAGCAATGTCATGATTCCTGGATTTCTGGTTCACGGTCCCTTGGGGGAGCAGACCCTTCGGTGCCTTTCCGAAGTGACGTGCGGCTCCGGAACCACACAAAACATCATTACCCATTTTCAATCGTTCCGATCGGTTCCACTTGGAGCGGCAACGATTCCTTCCGGTGCACCTTGCACCCAAACCCGATGTAACCATATCGAATTCTCGATCGACCAGCAGATGCTGGGCGACGGGGCTGCACAATCGCCTTTTAAAATCGATTACTCCATCGATTCCAAAACCGATTCGAACGGTCGAATGATCTCGGCCGCCGGAAGCTGGGCGCAAACCTGCAGCACGGGGGGATGCACCAGCGGCGCGGGGACATTCACCGTGACCGAACCGCTCGGCGGTTTTTCCGCCGGTTCCACCGGCTTTGTCACCATTACCAACTCGACAACCGGATGCCCTGCCGGGAGCCTCGTCGATCCCTTCCATCAAAACGGAGTCAGTTGCCGCTGACATTCGGCGCAACTTCTCTTTTCGCTCTCTTTCATCCCAACGTCCGATCATTATTTTTTTATTGAAGCCTTGTCGTCGAAAGTATTCCGTAGGATTATTTGACAGGATTTCGATTAAGAGGTACGCTTTTTTAGTACCATGGAATCCTTTTTATTTAGATATGAGAACTGCATTACCAATCGATTCCTTTTTCTCTCTTCGATTTTTATTTTCTCTCTGTTGGCAGCCTGCGGAGGGGGAGGGGGAGCGAGCTCTCCTCCTGTTGCGA
>SCUR01000042.1 GCA_004297235.1 Candidatus Manganitrophaceae bacterium
GGGGTTATCTGACCTTCTGGATCTGGAACGCGGCGATCCTCCTGGGAAGCCTCTCGCTGATGGCCGGATTCAACAAGGGGATCGAAGCGGGAGAGTATCCGGTTTGGGTCGGCGTTTTGATCATGATCGTCTTGGTGATGACCGCCCTCCAGGTCTACGGGACGGTCTTCCGGCGGCGGGAGCGGCGGGTTTATGTCGCCCTCTGGTATACCATGGCCGCCTTGATCTGGACGGCGATGAACTACCCCTTGGGAAATTTCATCCTCCCTTTTTGGGTCAACGGGGTGAACAGCGCCGCGCTGCACGGCCTCTACCTCCACTATGTCGTGGGGCTCTGGATCACGCCGGCCGGGTTGGCGCTGATCTACTACTTCCTTCCAAGCAGCGTCCAAAACCCGCTCTACTCCCATAAGCTTTCGCTGATCGGCTTCTGGAGCATCGCCTTCCTCTATCCCTTTCTCGGAATCCATCACTATCTCTACAGCCCGATCGCGGAGTGGACCCAGACGGTGGCGATCGCATACGGCGTACTGCTCATCATCCCGGTCTGGACGGTGACGACGAACTTCTTCGGAACGATGTCGGGGAAGTGGCATCTCTTGGCGGGGAAGCAATCGTACGACTACGCGGCGAAGTTTCTTATCCTTGGGGCGGTGAATTATTTCGTCGGCTGTTTTCAAGGGTCGGTCGAAGCGCTCCGGCGGATGCAGCAGTTGACCCACTTCAACGACTTCACCATCTCTCACTCCCACATGACCGTCTTCGGGACGTTCATCATTTGGGTCACCGGCGGGCTCTATTACATCTGGCCGCGCATCACCGGGCGGTCGCTCTGGAGCTGGCGGCTTGCGAGCTGGCATTTTTGGCTGGTGCTCTTCGGCGGGTCGATGATGGGGGTGATCTTGGCGGCGATGGGCTTTATGCAGGGGGCGATGCTGGAGTACGGCGTCAACTTTACCGACAGCATTGTGGAGATGAAGCCGTGGTGGATGGCGCGGACCTTCTCGGGCGCGGCGATGGATATCGGGATGGGGCTCTTCTTCTATAACCTCTGGCGAAGCGCCCGAGAAGGGGCGCCGATCGAAGCGGCGCCCGCGCCGCCGCGTCCCACCGTTCCCGCGCGGGCGCCGATGCACCGGCCGGCGACCCTGGAGCGGCCCTCGGCCATCATCCTCATCGCCGGAGTCGCCTTCTTTCTCTTAGCGATCGCGATCCAATGGCTGATCCCGATTGCACTGGTGTCGGACGACCGGTTGCCGGTCCGGACGGTCCAGGGGGTTGAGATTTTGCCGACCGATTACACCGATCAGGAGAAGCTGGGAAGAAAAGTTTATATCCGGGAGGGATGCTGGTATTGCCACTCGCAATATATTCGCCCCGTCACCGGGGAGGACAACCGCTGGGGGCCGGTGTCGCAGGCGGGCGAATACGCTTACGATATCCCCCATCTCTTCGGCACCCGCCGGATCGGACCCGATCTGACCCGCGTCGGGCAAAAGTACGGGGACGACTGGCACGTCGCTCATCATTGGGAGCCTCGCGCGGTGGTCCCCGATTCGATCATGCCCTCCTTTCGATGGCTTTACAGCGGCGCCGATTCGAACGGGGTTCCGCAGATGACCGACGAGGGGAAGGCGCTGGTGGCCTATCTTCAAAAGCTCGGCACGCAGATCGGCGATTGGCGGGAGGAGTTTCACCCGATCAAAATTGCAACCGGCTCGGCGCTGGAGCCGAATGCGAAAGTGATCGATATCGGAGGGGAGGTCTATCGGCGCCGCTGCATCGGCTGCCATGGAGAGCGGGGAGACGGAAACGGTCCCTCGGCCCGATTTTTGGATCCGAAGCCGCGCAATTTTACCCGCGGAATCTTCAAGTTTCGGTCGACCGGAGGGAAGGATTCGCTTCCGCTCGATGCCGATCTCTACCGGACCTTGACGCACGGATTGTGGGGAACCGCCATGCCCCCCTGGTATGAGATCTCGGAATTGGAACGCTCCTCCGTGGTCCAATACATCAAGACCTTTTCCGACCGATGGAAAAAGGAGGCCGTTCCGCCGGCGATCGTCGTTCCGCCCGAACCCCCCGCGGATGCCGCTGCGATCGACCGGGGGCGGCAGGTGTTCGCCCAGGCGGGCTGCCTCGGCTGCCACGGGGCGGCTGGAAAGGGGGATGGTCCGCTGGCGCCGATCTTGCGCGATGTCTGGGGGAATCCGGTCCGTCCGGCGAACTTTATCCTTCCGGCGGGCGCCAAGGGAGGGGTGAAGCTGGGGCACGACGCGCACCATCTCTTCACGGTGGTGATGACCGGGGCCGGCGGCACGCCGATGGAGGCGTTTGCCGATCGGCTGACGACACAACAGGTCTGGGACGTCGTCCACTTCGTTCAGTCCCTTCGACAAGAAACGAGGGAGGCGGAGATGGAGAAGCTCCAAGCGGGGCCGCCGGTGCAGACGGCGCAACGATCACCGCGCCAAGGGGGTTGAAGATGGACATCACCTGGATCAATTATCTGGTCGGGATGCTGGTCTCGATCGCGGCTTGGTTTATCTTCCTCTGGGCCATCCGCGACGGGCAGTTCCGCGAGACGGAAGAGACCGCCCGGCGGATGCTCGAGAATGAGGGACGCGAAGAGGGGAGCTAATGCGATTCGGAAGAAGACCGGCCCGAAAAAGAAGAGAAGCGCGCCATCAGATCATGGAGAAGGTCGGCCTGGAAAAGGATGAGCATCTCCACCAAGATTATGAATATGCCTCCGGGATCGTGGAGCGGGTGGGGGGCGTTCCCCTTTGGCTCAAGGCCGTTTATGTTTCTCTCATCGTCTGGTCGATTTATTACATCATCCGCTACTGGTCGGGTGAGTAGAGCATGGAGGGAGTCGTCGGGTGCGAGTGATCATCTATCTTAATCTGTTCGTGGGGATCTGGCTGGTCCTCTCCCCTTTCCTTTTCGGTACCACCTACAACACGGCCGAATTTTGGAACAGCGAGGTGATCGGGGTGATGCTGCTGGTGATCACCGGCGTGATCGGCTTTTCGGTTCCGCGAAAGAACCTGAACGAGCCGCTCTCGCGGGTGGAGCGGCGGCGGGAGGCCTAGGCGCGAGGTCGCGTCAGGCCGATTTAAGCTCCCGCCGGACGCCGTAGGCCTTCTCGTTGAAGATTCGCTTCGCTTCATCCAGTGGGAGTCCCTTGATCTCGATGCGCTGAAGATTGCCCTCGCCAAGTCCCAGCTTCACCGCTTGCCGAAGATACTCCACCCCCATCGTCGTAAATCCGAGAAGAGAAGCGCAGACCGTATCGACCGAAACCGGGTCGAGTCCCGCGGCGACCAGGCCGGTCTCGACGGCGATCCCTCCGGTCGGACCGGTGGCGATCATCGCGGGGTGTCCCGTGACGATACCGAGATGCGGCCGAAATCGCTTGAGCATCCCGACGATGAAGGCGTTCTTATCCTCCACCATCCCGCTTCGTCCATATTTGTTCGCCATCCGCGGGTGGCCGTAGTAGTCGGCCGCGGGCCAGCTCATCGTGATGTTCTTGATGGCGCCGACGATTACCGACTGCGAATGGACCTTCAACTGACTGAGTGAAATGATCGTTTCGTAGCGCAGGATCCCCTCATGGACGACGACCTCCTTCATCGGTCCGTAATCGAGGAGGACGGTGGCGAACGGCGGCTTATTGTGATCGACGTAGCGGACCTGTTCTTTCTCGATCACCCGATCCATCCCGGTGATCCGGAAGACCTCGTCCGTTTCCGAGGCGCCGGACCCGCCGGAGACGATCAGCTCCCGCGGCTGAAACCGCTTCACGTATCGAATCGCCGCTTCGAGCGTGTCGGCCTGGGTGACGGCGGAAGTATCCTCCTCTGTCGCGGTCGTATCGTTGGGGTGAATCGCGACGATTTTATTCCGGAGAAGCCGATCGGCCGGTAGAAAGTTCAGCGCTTCCTCCATCGCCGGCCCGATCTCCGTATGGTGCGTCAATGCAACCGAGGTCATCATGACCCCTCCGATGAAAATTTCTTTAAGCGGCGCCCTTGGCAAGATTGGTGTTCTTCGCCGGCTGATACCGAAGAAGCGCGCCGATTCCTCCCGATTGTTCCAGAATCGGATGTTGAGGAACATGGACGATCTGAGCGCTCTGCGAGATCGCTTCTTCCACCACCTCTTCCATCAGATCATCAACCGGCTCCATCATGCCGCCGCAATCGGGACAGTTGGAGGCGCTAAAGGTCATGTGGTTGCAGACGGTGCAGCGTGTACCCGAAAGCTGGGTTGCGCTTTGGATCACCAGCGTCTGGACCACCCGCTGTTTTAAGGCTTGCAGCGTCGGGGTGACGCCGAGAACGCCCAGACCGTCCGGATAATTGACTTCCGCGATTCTCCGGATGAGTTGATCTCTTTGTTGGAGCTCCGCCTTCTGAATCAGACGGAGGCTCTCCTCGTGGAGGGAGGGAAGAGACGCTTTCGGGTCCGCTTTTAATCGTCCGATGATCCGCGACTTCAGATCCGAATGGAGGATATCTTCGAATGCAGCCAGATTTTCCGTTTGACCGCCGAGGAGGAGCCAGTCAAAATGATCGTCTTTAAAAAAGGAAAAAGTGATCTCGGCGATTCTCTTGAAGTGGCGTCGGACATGGGTTTCGATGTGGCGCTCGATTTTTCGCTCGGCCAATCCATAGACGCCGCTTTCTGAATTTCCGCCGCCGATGGGGCTGTCTGATCTTCTTCCTCTCCGTTCAATTCGACGCTCCGGCCGGCCATAGGGTCCGTCGGCTTTGAACTCCTTGCTTGCCGGATCGTGGACTTTTCCGGGAACCTCATCATAGATGTCGGAGCGTTCGACGATCTCTCCCAGATAGACCTCGAAGATACGCGCCCGCTCCTGACTCACACTCACAACGCAATATTTTGGGTATTCATCCAAGAGGGCGGTGAGAGGAAGCGTATAGGGATGCGGTTGAACGACCAGCTTCGATCGAAGAGGAATCGGAAACGCAAAGGGCTGCCAGAGATCTTTCTTTGAACAAGCGTAGATCAGGAGGCCGCGGTGATGGTTTCTTTCGAACTGATCGAGCAGATATCGCTCCATTTTCTGAAAGTCCTGCTCGATCGATTGACGGGCCGCCTCGGTCAGCCCGGCCTGGTCGATCTGGGCGCGGGTTTCCTTGACCAGGTTTTTAAAGACAACCATATATTCCTCCCGTTTAGGAAAATGGCGGCCGTCAATATTCAGCATCAGCGTACTCACCCAAGCGTCTCCGTTTTTAAATGCGATCAGCTCTTTTACATCTTTCCATGAGATCATGATTCCCTCCTTCGAAAATCAGGCGGCCTTTCGGCTGGTTTTTGCAAATAAAGCGGATGATCCGTTCAATGCTCTCCATCTTGGCAGTGCGGCAAACGGTTCTCTTGATTGCGCCGCGAGAGGGATATTTGCGGGTTAAAGACCTCCTGATACTCTCGACCTCGGTATTTATCAATCATGATCAACCTCTCTTTCTTCTCATTCCATTGAAAATGACGCCACAGCCTCAATTTATTTTTGCAGCTTTTAACGATTTAAGTCAATGTCTCTTGCCGCGGTTTTATACGGTACCGCTTGAGTTTACGCATATCTTTCCGAAATTGTATAAAGGTCTAAATCATATTGACAGGGGGGAGGTGATCGGTTAATATGGGGCGTCTTTTTTATGAGGTTTTTATGTTTATTTTGCTCAGGCTGATCCTTTTGTCTCTCGTTTTATTCCTTCCGCTCAGCGGTTGTCAAAAAAAGGAGCGGATGGCTGAAAATGTCGGTGGTTCTCCTCCCGCGCCAGTTCCCGCAGTCCCTCCCGCCGTCCCGGCCGGAGAGGCCCCCCCTTTACCCGCCGGCGAGTCGCCCCACGGT
>SCUR01000399.1 GCA_004297235.1 Candidatus Manganitrophaceae bacterium
GCAACCTGAGGAAACAAGAGCTCATCTTTGCGATTCTCCAAGCCCAGTCCGAAAAGAACGGGACCATCTATGGAGAAGGAGTTCTGGAAACCCTTCCGGACGGCTTCGGATTTCTCCGATCCCCAGATTATAATTACCTGCCCGGTCCCGACGACATTTATGTCTCTCCCTCGCAGATCCGGCGATTCAATCTCCGAACGGGCGACATCGTTTCCGGCCAGATTCGGCCTCCGAAGGAAAGCGAGCGTTACTTTGCGCTTCTCAAGGTCGAAAAGATCAACTATGAAGATCCGGATGTCGCGCGGGACAAGATCCTCTTCGACAACCTCACCCCGCTCTATCCGATGGAGCGGATCAAGCTCGAGTACAGCCAAGAAGATTACTCCACCCGGATCATGGATCTGATCACCCCGATCGGAAAAGGCCAGCGCGGACTGATCGTCGCCTCGCCCCGAACCGGTAAGACGGTGCTGCTGCAGGCGATTGCAAAGGCGATCATGAAAAATCATCCGGAGATCATCCTCATCGTTCTTCTGATCGACGAGCGCCCTGAAGAGGTGACCGACATGCAGCGGCAGGTGAAGGGGGAGGTCGTGAGCTCCACCTTCGATGAGCCGGCCCAGCGCCACGTTCAGGTCGCCGAGATGGTTTTGGAGAAGGCGAAGCGTCTCGTCGAGCACAAGCGGGACGTCGTCATCCTGCTCGACTCGATCACCCGATTGGCCCGGGCGTTCAATGCCGTCGTTCCGCCGAGCGGAAAGGTTCTCTCCGGCGGTCTGGATGCCAACGCGCTGCAGCGGCCGAAGCGGTTCTTCGGATCGGCGCGAAATATCGAAAACGGCGGCAGCTTGACGATCATCGCCACCGCCCTGATCGACACCGGAAGCCGCATGGACGACGTGATTTTTGAAGAGTTCAAGGGCACCGGCAACATGGAGCTCCACCTCGACCGGAAGTTGGCCGACCGCCGCATCTTCCCGTCGATCGACATGACCCTCTCTGGAACCCGTAAAGAAGAGTTGCTGGTCGATAAAGAAGATCTGAACAAGATGTGGATTCTCCGAAAGGTTCTCAGCCCCCTTTCGACGATTGAGTCGATGGAATTCTTATTCGATAAGATTAGAGGGACCAAAACGAATAAAGAATTCTTGGAATCGATGAATAAGTAAAAAGGGATTGAAATAAAAAGCGATTTGAGCTATAATTTCTCGCTCGATCTATGTCCATTTGATGAAATAAGGAGATTTTTCAATGAAACCAGCGATTCACCCCGACTATAAAGAGATAGAGATCACCTGTGCGTGCGGGGCGGTGCTTAAATCAAAGTCGACCCGCGGTGAGATCCGCCTTGAGATTTGCGCCTCCTGCCATCCTTTCTTCACCGGGACGCAGAAAATCGTCGATACCGAGGGCCGTGTCGAGCGGTTCAAGAAGAAATACGCGAAGAAATAGTTCTCTACTCCTCTTCCTGAGCCTGCCCGTCACCGGCAGGTTTTTTATTTTCCCCTCTTCATCGGCCCAGGGCTTGAGCCTGGTATCCATGCTTTAACCCGTTTATAAGTGACAGACAATGGTTCTCTCTAAAGAAGATTTCTTGACCGATAAGCTGGAAGGAATCTTTAAAAAATACGAGTCGCTGGGCGCCCAGCTCTCCGATCCGAAGGTGCTGGCGAATCCGAAGGAGCAGATTCGTCTCGCGAAAGAGCGGTCCGAGTATGTGGAGACGGTCCAGCAGTACGAAGCCTACAAGTCGCTTCTCAAAGAGATCTCGGAGGCCGATGAGGTCCGGCGAGATCCGGCGACGGAGCCCGAATTGCGCGAAATGGCCGAGTCGGAGTGGAATGCGCTTCAGCAGAAGAAAGAGGCCCATGAAGCTGTTCTCAGACGGCTGCTCGTTCCGAAAAATCCTTTGGACGATCGGAATCTCTTTCTCGAGATCCGAGCCGGGACGGGCGGAAACGAGGCGGCCCTCTTCGCATCGGAGCTTCTCAGAATGTATATGAAATACGCCGAGAAGAAGGGATGGAAGGTGGAGATGATGGATTCCAGTGAGACCGGAATCGGCGGCCTTAAAGAAGTCGTTCTCTCGGTCGCCGGGAAGGGCGCCTATCGCCACTTTCAATACGAAAGCGGCGTCCACCGGGTGCAACGGGTTCCGGAGACCGAGGCGAGCGGGCGAATCCATACCTCCACCGTGACCGTCGCGGTGATCCCGGAAGCGGAAGAGGTCGATATTCAGGTCGATCAAAAAGATCTTCGGATCGATACCTTCTGCTCTTCGGGGCCGGGCGGTCAAAGCGTCAACACCACCTATTCGGCGGTTCGGATTACCCATATCCCGACCAACCTTGTCGTCTCCTGCCAGGACGAGCGATCCCAGTTGAAGAACCGAACCAAGGCGATGCGGATCCTCCGCTCTCGCCTGCTCGAGGCTGAACGGGAGAAGCAAGAGGCGGAGATCGCCAAGAACCGGAAATCCCAGGTCGGGACCGGGGAGCGCAGTGAGAAGATCCGAACGTATAATTTCAAGGAAAACAGGGTGACCGATCACCGGATCAATCTCTCCCTTTATCAGCTCGATCAGGTTCTTCAGGGAGAGCTCGATTCCCTGGTTCAGCCTCTGATCGCCGAGGATGAGGCAAAGAGATTGGCCGAGTCGTAATTCTCCCTTGATGAGGAGACGGGATGGAGGCGAGCGAACGCGCGCCCTCCTTCAGGAAGATGCCGATCGCAAAGACCAAAGAAGAGACGACTTCCGAACTTCTCCGAGAAGGAACCGATTTCCTTGAACGGCAGAGAATCGCTTCTCCCCGTCGCGAGGCGGAGCTGCTGCTTTGCGCCCTTCTTGCCTGCCGACGGATCGATCTCTACATCGAGCCGAATCGGACCGTCCCGTCCGATCAGGCGCGCCTCTTTCGGGAACAGCTGGCCCGCCGCGCCCGGCGCGAGCCGATCCAATACATTCTCGGCCAAGTCGACTTCTGCGGCCTTTCCCTTTCAGTCCGTCCCGGGGTTTTTATTCCGAGGCCCGAGACCGAGCTGATCGTGGAGCGGGCCCGCACGATCGCATCCCCTCCGCAGCGCATCCTCGATCTCTGCACCGGAAGCGGTGCATTGGCGATTGCGCTCGCCCAGCAGTTTCCCCAATCCAATGTCGTTGCCACCGACATCGATCAAACCTCGCTCGACGTCGCCCGCGAAAATGCAGCGCGCCACCATGCCGATGCGCAGATCCGTTTCGTCCAAGGGGATCTCTTCGCGCCGCTTCGAGCGGAAGCGAACCGCTTTGATCTGATCGTCTGCAATCCCC
>SCUR01000400.1 GCA_004297235.1 Candidatus Manganitrophaceae bacterium
CGTTTTCAGCCGATCGGGCGGAAAAGCTCGATTGGTGGTTTTCCGATTGGGCCGAAGCGGACCAGGCGAAGGCAACCCTGGCACTGCACGGGTTTACCGTCTACGGGCCGGATCATGTCCCTGAAAAAAGATCGCGCAGAGATTGAGGAGAGGCTTTACAAGCAAGAAGGAGGCGGAAGGGATCAGGACGATCCCTTCCGCTCGCACGTCAGAAAACGCGAAGGCAGGACCGAATCTTTCTCCAGATGACCGGGCCGAAAGGGGAGAAAAAGAGGAGGAGGTAAGCAACGGCTTCCATTGGATGCATCGCCGCGGCGGCATTCGCCTGAAGGACGCTGCAGCCTCCCCATCGCGCCCCGGAAGGGGAAGAGGCCCCTTGCAGCGCGACGGTGGCCGGATCGGATGAATCCGAAGGGGGAGTCAACGCCGGTTCCGGAATCGAACCGGAATCGGACCCGGGAGTCGCTCCGGGGTCGGCTCCGTCGGAACCGGGATCGTCGGGAGTCGGACCGGGGGAAGGGGCCGGCACGGGATTGACCCCGCCCCCATGGAGCAGTATCTGTCCCGCCATTTTCTCGCGCGCATTGTAGAGAAGAAGCGGGTCCTTCGTCCAGGTGTAGGTATTCGTGACCACCCGGGCCACCTGCTGATTGGCATACGCCTCCTCCCCCAGGCTCTTCAGAAGATTCAAATATTCATAATCTTCCATCCCCTCTCGGAGAAGCTTCAACCGAATCGATTCGATCGGGATATGCGTCGTCCCGCCGATCTTGCTCGGCTTGCCGGGATAGTAAAGGGTGCCGTCGCCGTTGCCGCCGAAATCATACTGGCCGACCCAGGGATCTCTCTGACCGAAGGCGTAGACCATGTCGTAGTAGAGCTCTCCCTGGATGTTGTATTTGAAGCTCTGCCACTCCATGATCCGGCTGAACATCGCCGGAAGGTCGATCATGTAGGCGGGCCAGTCGAGATGATATCCTTCGGGATCGTACTGCCCTCCTCCGACCATCCCGCAACCGTGGCTCCCGCACGCTTGATACCACCAGGTTTCCGCCGGATATTTGCTTCTCTGATTCCCGATGGTGCCCGCGCCGCCGGGGACCTCCCCGCCGGGCTCCCGTCCATACGGTTTGTTGTCCATGAACCGGATCGTCGGGACAAACAGATCGATGAGGGTCGCCACTCCATTGGTGGTGGCGTTTTGAATGCTGGTGGTGACGAGCGACCGAAGGGCCGGGTCGGCCTGATGGAGGGCGTTGGCCCGCGTCTTGATGGTGGTCCAGTGCGCGCTGGTGCTCGGCTCGTCGAGGGTATACTGGAAGAGCCGATCGAACCATCCTTTTGCCTTCGCGTGTGCGGCGATGTCTCTCATAAAGGGGAGATCGGTCTCATGCGCGTAAACCGACATTCGATAGCTGGTGAACTTCGCCCCCGGAAGCCTTCCCCCCGGGAGCGCTTCCGTTCCGTTGATCAGACCGGCGAAGGCCGTATCGAAAGAGCCCCAGTTGGTGACGCCGTTCGAGAGGGTCCCCCCCATTTGATGCGGGGCCGGCAGATAATCGGTCGTCAGCCGGTGCAACAGGTTCGCCTTCGCATAAAGTTTGACCAGCTTGAGATGGGCCGCGCTGGGAGGGGACGTATAAGCACCGAGTCCGTGGCCGACCGGAACGAGGTGATAATCGACCGAATGGGCCGACTTGAGAGTGGAGGTGGAGGGAAGGGTGAAATCCCAGACGGTGAGTTGGATCGGAACCGCCACCGGATTCTGGCCGGTGGCGGTCACTGTGGCCGCGCCGGTGTAAACGCCGGCGGAGGCGGTCGGAGGAATATAGATTTCAATCCATATCGGCTGATTCCGGCCCGCTCCCACCGCCGTCGGAAAAGCGTTGCGAACCTCCCCCGCGTACGCGTCTTTTTTGGGGATCAACGCGTCGGGCCACTCTCCCGTCGCCCCTTGGATGGTCGAGACGGTGGTCACGTTGATGTAGCCCTCTTTGTAAATCATGATATTGGAGGCGGCAATTACGTTGCCGTGATCGTCTCTGAGATCGCCGACATTCACATCGACCCCCGAGAGCGCGCCGCTGTCCGCGGTGACGATCAGCTGAAACGACTCAAACTCGTTCCGCGCCCCCTTTAAATTTGCAGAGATCTGATCGATCTTGGGAGCGGTTTTCGGCCGGATTTTCACCGTTGCGTGGTCGGTCCAGACCGTCATCGCATCGGCGGCTTGGGCGGACCAGAGCGACACCAAAAAAAGAATCAGAGCGGTGCCGGCCCGGGTTGCGAAAATCGACTTTCTCTCTCTCATCCCACCTCCATTACAAATTAAGTTCAAAAGAAAGGCGTTTGACCGTCCGGCAGCCGCGGCGCGCCGAGGAATCGCCTCTCCGGGGAAATAACGGAAAAGTCTCCTTACTCAAGACGGAAGCACAGGCTCTTGAATAAGCCCCGGCCAAAGATTAGCAGAGATATTTTTTGTGACCATTGGGAATTGACTTAATTTGGAGGTTGGAAAGTACCTTAGAAGGAGTTTTTATCGATTTTTTGGGATGGAGGTCGAGTGAAAACGCCCTCCCTTGTCGGAGAGACAAGGCAAGGGTCGCGTTGAGACCCGCTTAGATTTGAACGCGGGCGAGCAACTTCATGAGCTCTCTCGCCTGAATCTCTTCGATCCGGGCGACGGCGTCTCGAATATCACGCCGCAGGGCGGAATCGGCGTGCACCTTGCTGAGCTGTTCGAATTTCCGGGAGACGGTCTCCCACTGCATGGGGCGGGTATAGAAGCCTTCGTAATCCCGCTTCTCTTTGACGAGGGTTTGCCGGTCCCGAAGGGTAACGGTGAGGCGGCAGGGCATCTCATTGGGAAAACGATCACTGTAGTCTTTGCGGGGCCGAACGATGACGCGCCGAAGCAGATCCTGAACATCCTGCCGCTCGATCCGTCCCGGCAGATATTGATCGGGCATCACCTGATCGTCCAAGAGGGCGACGGCCGCCATGTATTGCAGGCTGTGATCGGCCTGCTCCTTCGTTTGGACGATCGTCTTATCCCCCTCTTCGCCGCCGCCGATAATCTTGTAGGCGACGTCGAAGATCTCGATTTCGATCCGCTCCACGTCGGCCGCAGAGAGCTTCCGCTCCTCCTTCAGCTCCAAGATCCCTTCGAGCGCCGATTGAGAATGGATCTCGGCGTTGTATTTTTTCACGATCGTGCGGGTGACCCGCTCGAGATCTTCCTTCGACCAGTCGATCTCAAAATGTCCCGCGATGCTTTCCATAAAGCCTTTGTTCCCCTCGAAGACTTCGAGCGGCCCGGTAATCCCGCGCATCGCCAGAAAGGCGGCATGGGTCGCGCCGAAGCCGGTGTTGGGATAGGCCAACCCTTTCCAATTGGAAAGAAACCCCGTTCGCGTCACCCGAAGCGCGTTGAAAGCGGTCCCGCTGATGGCGACGGCGTGCGCCGTTTTCGTCCGGTCGAGATCGAGCGCCCGGGCCGCGCCGGCCGCCGCGGCATAGGCCCCCTGTGTGGTGTGGTCAAACCCTTTGTCCCGGACCGGGGCGACATCGTTCAGACGGCATTGGACCTGATAGGCGACCGCCAGCGCCGTCAGCAGCTCCTTCCCGGTTCGGTCGGCATACTCGGCGGCGGCCAGCACCGAGCCGAGATTGTCGCTCGGATGGCAGGTTTCCCCCTTCGCCAGATAGCTGTCGTTGAAATCAAGGTAGCGCACCAGGGCGCTGTTGTAGAAGGCAGCCCGATCGGGGGCGGTCCGTCCGCTTCCGATCAATGTACACCGCTCCGTCCCGCCGAAATCGTCGAGATGGATGCGGATCTGTTCGATCGGCTCTCCGTTGAGGGCGCCGATGGCGCAGCCGATCGCATCGAGGATGCGGATCTTCAGCGCCCGAACGGCGGCATCGGAAAGACTTTTGTAAGAGGCATTGACGACAAACGCGGCGAGCTGTTCAACAAGGGTCATGGTCGATTCCTTTCTCTCTTTACTTCCAGCGTAAGAAATGCGAGAAGGGGGAGTCAAGAGACGATTGACTCGCGCGGGCTCTCTCGGTACACTCAACGGCACGCATGGAAGACAAAGCCCCTATAAAAAGAAAAAAATCGAACGCGCTGGTGTGGGCCGTTCTCATCGGCGCGGCGGCCGGATTATTTGTCACCGACCGACTCCGTCCCCCGCGGGAGGCGCCGCCTGAGACCCCGGCCGCGATGACGTCGCCCCCGCCGATTCCGGTCCATTTCCCGGTCCGGGGCGAGCCGACCGCATCGGTGACGATTGAAGAGTTCTCCGATTTTCAATGTCCCTACTGCGCCCGGAGTGTCTCCACCGTCAAGCAGATCCTCGAAGCGTACCCCGGCCGCGTCCGGTGGGTCTTCCGGCACTTCCCGGTCTTTGAGTCTCATCCGGACGCGCCGGCGCTCCATCTGGTCTCCATCGCCGCCGGCGAGCAGGGCCGCTTCTGGGAGATGCACGACCTTCTCTTTGAGAACCGGGAACAGGTTACCCGCGACGATATTCTCGGCTATGCCCGCCGGCTGAATCTCGACATGAAACGATTTCAAGAGGCGCTCGGCAACCGGGAGCTGATCGGCCGGATCGAAACCGATTACAATGAGGCGGTCGACCGAGGGGTCCGGGCGACGCCGACCTTCTTCATCAACGGCCGCAAGGTGGAAGGGGCGATCCCCTATTCGCTCTTTAAACAAGAGGTCGAACGAGCACTTGCCGACCGGTAGAGACTCCCGGCGGGAGGCCTCTACGCCGCTTCCGGATACGCCTCCATCTCTCGATAATCCGAGAAGAGATCGAGCATCCCCTGGATGAAGATCTCCATGTCTTTCGGCGAGCGGCTGCTGACCCAGTTGTCGTCATGCACCAGCGGCAGGTCCCACCAGCGTCCTCCGGCGTTGCGGATGTCGTCCTGAAGGGTGTAGTAGCTGGTCAGGGTCCGGCCGTTCACCAGCCCCGCGGAGACCAGCAGCCACGGCCCATGGCAGATGACGGAGATCGGCTTGTTGGCCGCTTCGATTTTTCTGATAAAATCCTGCGCCTTCGGCTCCATCCGCAGCAGGTCGGCATTGAACACCCCGCCCGGCAGATGAACGGCGTCATAATCGTCCGGATTCGCCTGATCGAGCGTCTGATCGACGTTGAACCGATCGGCCTTCTCGTCATGATTCATCCCCTGGATCTGACCCGAATGGGGGGAGATGATCATCGTCGTCGCCCCGGTCCCATGCAGCGCTTTCTTCGGCTCCGTCAACTCGACCTGCTCGAAATCATCGGTCACCAAAATCGCAACCCGCATTCCGTCCAATCGATTATTCTCCGCCATCATCAACCTCCTCTATAAGCTCAGTGAATCGCTCCTTCTCGTTTCCTGACCGCCCCGCCCTCAACGGAGCCCGACAGCTCTTCCATCAACCGGATAACCGCAGAGTAGTCTTCCTCGAACCCTCGGGTATACTCGGCGGCGCAGAGCGACTGGGCCACGGCCGTCGCCGGCATGGAGACGGAGCACTCCGCGGCTTGGTTCAGGATCAGCCGGTAGTCTTTCAGCATCAGCCGCAACGGGAAAGCCGCCGGATACGCTTCCCGCCGGGCGTTTTCAAGCTTCATCTTGTGACCGGGAGAAATGACCGCCGTCTCCCCCAACACGTCGAGGAGCGGTCCTTTGGCGAGCCCGCATTTGTCTCCGAGGGCCACCGCCTCGGCGACCGCCTGCATGCCGACGCCCAAAAGGACATTGGCCACCAGCTTCATCATCGCTCCGTTCCCGCCGGCTCCCAGATAAAAGTGCTTCTTTCCTAAGGTGTCGAAGATCGGCTTGCAATATTCGTAGATCTCGACCGTCCCCCCCACAAAAATGGTCAGGCTCCCCTCCTCCGCCTGCGGGAGACTCCCCGAGACAGGGGCATCGAGAAACGGGCTCTCCTTGCCCCGCGCCGCTTCGAAGAGCCGCCGCACCGTCTTCGGGAAGAGGGTGCTCATCTCGATGAAGATCGTCCCGGGCCGCGCTCCGTGAAACGCCCCGTCCGGGCCGAGCATCACCGCTTCCACGGCCGCATCATCCGACAATGAAGAAAGAATAACCTCGGAAGCGGCGGCCAGCTCCCGCGGATTTTCGGCGATCGCCGCCCCCTTCTCCGCAAGCGGCTTTGTCTTCTCCCGAGTCCGGTTGTACACTGTCAGCCGAAGACCTGCATCGAGCAGACGCGCCGCCATCCGCCTTCCCATTCCTCCCATTCCGATGAATCCAAGCCGCTCTCTTCCTTCCATGATTGGCATCGCACCCCCTCCTTCAATCGCAATCGGCCGACCTCCCTTCCTCGCGCCGGGCGGGGCGCTTGGCGCTTCGCCCTCGGCGTGGAGATCTCTAGAACAACTTAGTCCTTTGCCCGTCGGGCTGTCTATTTGCCGTAATGGGTTAACTCTTTCGAGCATCGTTCAATAAAAATCCTGTCTCGATCCACTCAGAGAACAAACGCCTCTGGGACACCCACTCCAGAAAGGGGCCCTCGTCTCCTTCCCCCCATCTCCTTCTGGAGTATCCATCGAGAGAATCTCCTTGACACGGCCGATTCAAACGGATAGTATTCATATGAATACTATCGGAGGAAACATGCCCCCGTCGCTGACAGAGCGTCAGGCCCAGGTCCTACAATTCATTACCGCTTATCTCGCCGATCACGGATTTCCGCCGACGCAGCGGGAGATCATGCGGCGGTTCAAGATGAAGAGCACACGGGGCGTCGCCCGGCATCTGGAGGCGTTAGAAAAAAAAGGCCATTTGACCCGCCTCCACCGGGGCGCACGGGCGCTGGCGGTGCAAAGCCCGGCGCGGGGAATCCCGGTGATCGGGAAGGTCGCCGCGGGACAGCCGATCTTGGCCACCGAGAATGTCGAAGAACGGATCGATTTGAATAGAAGCTTCGCCCGCTGGAGAGACGCTTTTTTTCTCAAGGTCAAAGGGGACAGCATGATACAGGCCGGGATTCTGGAAGGGGACTATCTTCTGGTGAAACCGCAGCCGACCGCCGAGACGGGAGAGATCGTCGTGGCTCTCCTCAACGGAGAGGCGACGGTAAAACGTTTTTCAAAAAAGGGCGATCGCATCCTCCTCCACTCCGCCAACCCCGCTTACGCGCCGATCGAGATCACCCAACGAAGCGGCGACTTCCGGATCATCGGAAAGGCCATGGCGGTCGTTCGCTCCCTGACCGCTCCGATGATCCGGTTTGAAACGGTCAGAGATTAGATCAAGCGGTTGCTCTCATCACTGAGATATCCCAAAGTCCTTATTACAAGACACTCGTCCCTCCCTTTGCCTGCCTGCACTGTTTCACCGTGCACCTCGAGGGTGTAAGGGGAGGTCAGGGGGGTAGAAGAAATGGCCTGTGGATCGCCCCGCCTTCTGCCTCCCCTCACCCCTCCTTACAAAGGAGGGGTATGGAGCATTTGTTAACGCCAGGAGGGCAAGATGAAGATGCGGTTTCTGGAGAGCTTCGGGATCGATGCCGAGGTGATCCAGATCTGGGAAGATCGTTACGGACCGGACCTGCTTCCGGTCCAGGAGAAAGCGATCCGGCAGTCCCCGCTCCTCCAGGGGGGAAGTCTGGTCGTCTTCGCCCCGACCACCTCCGGAAAAACATTCATCGCGGAAATGCTGGCCCTCTCCTCGATCCGAAAAGGGAAGCGGGTCTTCTATCTCGTTCCGACCAAAGCGCTCGCCGAGGAAAAATGGATTCAATTTCGCGAGACCTATCGCTCGCTCGGCCTGGTCGCGGCCATCTCTACGCGGGATCACCGCGAGTGGGATGAGGCGATTTTGACGAAGGGCTTCGACATCGCCATTGTCGTTTACGAAAAACTCCAATCGCTCTTGGTGGCGCATCCGGGCCTCCTCGAAGAGGTCGGCGTGATGATTCTGGATGAGCTGCAGACGCTTTCGGATGAAGATCGCGGCCCGACGATTGAGCTCCTCCTGACGACGCTCCTGCGAAAGCCGGTTCGGCCTCAACTGCTCGGCCTCTCGGCGGTGCTCGGTCAGGGAGAGGCGCTCGCCCGATGGCTTCAGGCCGATCTGTTGATCGAGGAGACCCGGCCGGTCGAATTGCGAAAAGGGATCTTCTGCCGCGGCATCTTCTCCTACCGGGAGCATAACAGCGGAAAAGAGGGGGAAGAGATCTGGAAGGACCTCCCCGGAGAGGAAGAGATGGAGATCCTCGTCCCCCTCGCCTACCTTCTGGCCGGAGAGAGAGGAGAATCGACCCTTCTTTTTTTGAAGGACAAGCCGACGGCGGAAAGGGCCGCCCGGAAAATCAGTGAACGAATGGCGCTTCCGCCGGCCGAAGAGGCGATGGAGGAGCTGCTGACCTTCGAGGAGACCGCCGCGCGAGATTTTTTGATCGGGCTGCTCCGTAAAGGGATCGGCCTGCACCATGCCGATCTTTCGTGGGAGCAGCGGGAGCTGATGGAACGCCATTTCAGAACGGGGGCGATCCGGCTCCTCTCCTCGACGAGCACCTTGGCGATGGGAATCAACTGCCCGGCCAAGAATGTCCTGATCGAATCGCGCCAGTGGCATTACTATCGCCATTATAAGGGGGCCGACACCCGCCCCCTTCCCCGCTCGCTTCATGAGAACATGGCCGGCCGCGGGGGACGCTTCGGCTACATCGGCGATTTCGGCCGGGCCGTCTTGGCAACCCACTCCCCTTTGAAAAAGAAGGTCTGGATGGACCAATATCTCCAGGGAATGCTCGAACCGCTGGAGCCGGCACTCCGGATGGACGAGATGGAGGAGGTGCTCCTCCACCTCGTCGCCTCCGCGGAGGCGCAGACCGCGAGCGAGCTCGCGGCATTCCTCCGTTCGACCTACAGCGCCCAAAGACACTGGAAAGAAAAGACGGACCGCCTCGAACCGTCGATTAAAACCTTCCTGGAAAGATCGTTGGCCCAGGAAATGATTCAAACGGTCGGCGGGGAGCGATTTGCCGCGACGGAGCTGGGGCAGATCGCCGCGTTGAGGGGACTCCGGTCGGCCTCCGCGCGGGGAATCGCCGACTGGATGAAATCGACCGATCCTAAAAATCTGACCGATCTGGAGATTCTCTATGCACTGGCCCTCACCGAAGATGCAAAAAAGATTTACATCCCCCTTCCCGCCCGGGAGCGCCGCGTCCGAAATTATCCGACGCTTCTCCGAAGAGAGATCGCGCTTCAGCAGGAGGAGGGCAAAGCGCTCTTTAAGTCATGGCCGGGCCTTCTTCCCCAGAGCGAGGCGGAGGAGGCCCGCGCCATCAAAAAGGCGTTGCTTCTCTCCGAATGGATCACGAACAAGGCGACCTTCGAGATCGAGCAAGGGTACGGGGTTCATGCCGGCGCCATTCGCAGAATCGGCGAGGAATTCTCCCGGCTCGCCGAAGCCGCATCGGCCCTGGCTAAGACGGTCGGCTGGCCCGAGCAGAGGATCGAAACACTTTCTCAACTTTCCGAGCGGCTCATTGATGGGGTTCCCGCCCCCGGGCTGGCGTTGTCGCGGCTTCGTTTAAGAGGACTCGGCCGAACCTACATCGCGCGGCTGGTCAGAGAGGGCTACGACCGCCCCGAGATCCTCTCCTCGCTTTCAATCGAGACCCTCAAGAAGCATCTCCCGGAACGGCTCGCCGCCGCGATTGCTCTCCACGATCCAAGGAAGGCCGATCGAATACCGGGCCAGGATCAAGAGGCGGATCCCCGGCCAGCGCATGCCGGCGAAGCGGCTCGGGCGTATGTAAGCGGTGCGACCCTTTCCCCCACGTTGTTGATCGATTTGGGCCAGCAGCTGATCACCTACAAGGGAATCCGCGTGGAGCTCTCCGCTTACCCTTTTAAGCTCCTTTCGGCTCTCGCGCGGGCGCCGGGACGGGTGGTCAGCAAAGGGGCTCTCTACGAGGTTCTCTATGGAAGCGCCGACGAGGCTCCGGAGGACGACCGGCCCTACGAGCGCCAACTGGCCGATCACAAGCGGAAGATTTTAGCGCAGATCCGAAAAACGATTGCGGAACAGAAAAGGCGGGCCGTCCTCCCTGATGAAATTGAAGCGCTCATCTCAGTGCGGCGGGGGGTGGGGTATACATTAAACCTGAATCAAATGGAGGTGTCGATCATTGAATAAGCGGGGCCGTTCCGGCCGAAGGAGCTCATCCGGCCTATTTCAGCGGCATCGACCACTTCTCTCGTAATCTTTTCTCCAACGCTTCAGGAGGAAGGGGCTTGCTGAAGTAATAACCTTGTATGCCGTCACACGCGTGCGTGCGCAGGAATTCCACTTGGGCGGCGGTCTCGACCCCCTCCGCAACCACTTTCAGTCCCAGGCTGTGGGCGAGGGTGATGATGGACGTGGCAATCGCGGCGTCGGTGGTGCTCGTCGCAATCTCCCGGACAAAAGATTGATCGATCTTCAAAATATGAATCGGGAAGCACTTCAAGTAACGGAGGGAGGAGTAGCCGGTCCCGAAATCATCGATCGAGAGCTGAATTCCCAAACGGCTCAATTCGGTTAATACCCCCACCGTTCTCTCCTCGTTCTCCATCAGGATGCTTTCGGTCAGCTCTAAACCGAGATGCTCCGGGCCGAGGCCCGCTTCCGTTAAAATCTGCTCGACCGTTTTGATGAGATTCTGCAGCTTGAACTGTCTAATCGACAGGTTGACGATCGTGCGAAGCGGCGGCAGGCCCGCCTCCCGCCAGGCAGCCGTCTGTTTGCTGGCCGTTCGCAGCACCCACTCCCCGATCGGCACAATGAGTCCGGTCTCTTCCGCGACGGGAATGAACTCATCCGGACAGATCAATCCCAGCGAGGGATGCTGCCAACGCAAAAGCGCCTCGACGCTGATGATCTGGCCGGTCTTCAGGTCGACTTGAGGTTGATAGTGGATGAGGAACTCTTCCCGCTTCAACGCATAACGCAGGCTGCTCTCCAGTGTGAGCTGCGCGATGGTCGTTTTGTTCATATCGGTGGAGTAAAACTGGTAGTTGTTTCGGCCCAACTGTTTGGCGCGGTACATGGCGGTGTCGGCGTTCTTCAACAGAAGGTCGATATCGTCGCCGTCGAACGGATAGAGGGTGATCCCGATGCTCGGGGTAACGAAGAGCTCCGGCCCCTGCAATCCGAAAGGACGGGAAAAATCATCGAGGATTTTCTGAGCCACTTTGGCGGCGTCGTGGACGGAGGTGACGTTGGTGAGGAGAATGATGAATTCATCCCCGCCGAGACGCGCGACCGTATCGCTTTTTCGGATACCGCGCGCCAGGCGGCCGGCGGCTTCCTTCAGCAACAGATCGCCGACGGTATGCCCCAGCGAGTCATTCACCAATTTGAAACGGTCGAGGTCCAGAAAAAGCAGCGCCACCATCTTCCCGTTGCGGCTGGCCTGGGGGAGCGCTTGGCGGAGCCGATCTTGGAAAAGGGTGCGATTCGGCAGGCCGGTCAGCGGATCGAAGTGGGCCAGCTCGATGAGCCGCTCTTCGGCCCGCTTCCAGTCGGTGACGTCACGGAAACTCCAGACCCTCCCGATCGGCTGTCCGTCCAACAGATGCGGCTGAGAGAGCTGTTCAAAAACCCGTCCGTCTTTGAAATCCAGCAGATCGAAACTCTCGGCCAAGGGGTTGGCGTAGACCTCTTTAATCTTGGTGAGGAACTTCTCCGGGTCCTTCAGCTGTGTCATCACAAATTTGAGGGCGCGCGCGTTGTCTCTCGACTCCAAGATCTCCTGCGGAATTCGCCACATCGCCGCAAATTTCCGATTAAAGCGGGTCATCTTTCCCTCTTGATTCACCACCAAGAGGCCGTCCGCGGTCGCCTCCAGCGTGGAGAGAATCAGAGAGGCCGTCCGCTTAAGCTCTTCTTCCGACAGAGCCAGCGCCCGCTTCATCCGCTCCTTGGAGAGCACCCGTTCGACCGCTTCCGGAAGGTAGTCGAGGTACGCGGTCGATTTCGTCACAAAATCCCGAACTCCCGCTCTCAGCGCTTTGATGATCGTCGCCTCATCGCTGAACGCCGTCACCATGATCACCGGGAGATCCTGTCCCTTTCCTTTCAGATTCATATAGAAATCGAGCCCGGTCATTCCTTTCGGAAGGGTATAGTCGAGCAGAATCAAATCGATATCTTCTTGTAAGACTTTTTCTTCCGCTTCATTTGCAGTGAGGGCGGTGATGACCTTGTGCCCGGCCCGCTCCAGACATCTTCGTTCGAGGGCGGCGGTGACGTCGTCATCTTCGACGATGAGAATGGTTTCCTGAGGGTTGTCTGCCATCGGCTTCTAGACTTCCGAGAGACTGCGTTGCAGTTTTTCGATCAGAATCATCCGGTTATTCTTGGAAACACACTGTGAGAAGGGCGTGGAGTTTAATCCCTAATATTAGAATAGGTTAACAGGTTTTACATTGTTGTCAATTTGGGATAAACGATAAAGCGAACCTTCCCGCTTCGAATGCCGTGAGAGAGGCAGAATGTCTCGAGCCGCTTGGCTGCCTTTTCTCGATCGGCATCAGGCGTTTTCCGGCGCGCTTCTTCATGTTATCCCTTGGAAGGGGTGGAAGGCGGTTCAGGATTGGCGCCGGGACGGATGATGTTCATCGCCAGGGCGATCATGGAGCTCACATCGCTCAAGGCGGCCGGCACGATGAGCGTGTTTCCTTCTTTGGCCAGATTTCCGAACTGGTTGATGTACTGCTCCGCCACCCGGAGTTGGACCGCCTGATAGCCGCCGGGCGATTGAATCGCCTCGGCGATCTTGCGGATCCCCTCTGCCGTCGCGTCGGCGACGGTGAGGATCGCAGCCGCTTGCCCCTCCGCCTCGTTGATCTGCTGCTGCTTGTTCGCTTCGGAGGCCTTGATCACCTGCTGTTTCTCCCCTTCGGCCGCATTGATCGCCGAATCGCG
>SCUR01000401.1 GCA_004297235.1 Candidatus Manganitrophaceae bacterium
GTCTGCCCGCCTCTGGGGCGGAAAATAAAACACGCGATGCGTGTTCAACAAGGAAATCTGAGAGAGAGCGGTTCGCGGACACGAGCATAAAAAAAATCCAAGCCTAACTATAGTTTTTTTTACACTTTTGTCAAGGAAAAAATCGGAGATGCGAGATGAAAAGCCTCTCTTTTTCATTTGGTTGAATGATTTTGATAAAATTTATTGACAAAAGAAAACCGGTATGATATTGAAGCGGTTGGATTCCACTTCGGCATGGAGAGGGAGGGAAGATGAAAAGTGTTCGGATCGGCATCATACTCGGATTGGGCCTTCTGCTGGCATACATGTGGGGCGGCGATAAGGTGTCAGGTTACTACGGCGATATGGTCCTGAACAGCAAGGCGGAAAAACGAGGGATGCCCCCGGTTGTCTTCCCTCATTGGTACCATCGCGCGGAATTTAAGTGTAAGGTCTGCCACCCCGCCATCTTCGAAATGCGGTCGGGGGCCAACGATATCGACATGAAGAAGATCATCGTCGACGGGCAATTCTGCGGCAAATGCCATAACGGAACGATTTCTTGGAAGCCGATCGACTGCGGCCGCTGCCACTCCGGAACACCGGGGATGACGACCGGCGTGCTTGAAGGTTTTCCAAAGTAGCCTTCTTAACTTATTAGATGACGACCGTTTGACTCGAATTATTTGGGGAGGATTCTCATGGCTTGGGTGAAACAACGAAGAAGATATCTCTTTGCCGGATGCTTGCTCATACTCCTTTCCCTCACAACTTTCTACGCGTGCATCCGACAAGCCAAGAGCGAGACGGCGAATCCGACGGCCTCCCCGGCGCCGGCCGCGGCCCCTGCGCCGCCGGCGGCCGCCCCCGCGACACCGGTTCAAGCGCCGGCCCAAGCCAAAGAAAAAGATCTCTCGGCACAGCCTCCTCTCATCGCCCCCGCGCCGGTGACCGGTCTTCCGCAATTCGCCGACCCATCCAAGCTTCCCGAACCGGGTCCTCCTTACAATCGAGACAATTCGAATGGAGATGTGGTCCTGAAAGACTTCCCGACCGACGCGGTCGGACAGGTCGACTGGGTCAAAGCCTTCAAGGAAAACCTGGTCAAGCCGCATGAAGCGCTCGACCTGAACAAACCGCCCGTTCCTCCTTTCATGTTCGATATTGAAATCCCGGCGGTCGGCTCCATGCCGAACGTAATCTTTCCGCACTTTCCCCATACCTTCTGGTTGGATTGCGCCAATTGCCACCCCGGCATTTTCATGATGAAGAAGGGGGGCAATCCGATCTCGATGGTGAAGATCGTCAACGGGGAGTTCTGCGGACGGTGCCATGGCCGGGTGGCCTTCCCTCTCGCAAATTGCACCCGCTGCCACGTCAAGCCGAAGAGCTAAGGGACGGGAGGCGGAAGGGAGAACATCGGCTCTCTTATTTTTAAGCCTCCCCCGCTTGCCCCAGGGAGTTCACTTCCAGGTTCGACCGATTTTCCTCATGTCCAAAACCGGATGAGCCGAACAATCTCACCTGATTGATGCCGATATGTATTTAGACAAGAAGCTGAATTCGTCGCTAAAAACCGGCCTGACAGCTTTGGCTCTCGTTGCACTTCTGGTTGATCCCGCTTTGGCCGGGAAAAAGAGCGATAAGGAGCAGGAGCGACTGATCGGACCGGTGAAGACCGTCTTCATCGAGCTGACGACGATTTCCAACGAGGGGGGGAAATGGATCGAGAGCGCCCGCATCCCTTGGCTCTCCAACACGTATGATCTCCAAGGAAACAAAATCCAGGAGGACCAGCTCTACGAGGATCTCTCCCTCAACTTCAAATCGGTCTTCACCTACGATGCGAATGGAAACCTGAAGGAAGGGGTTGAATACGATTACAAAGAGTTCCCGACGTTCAAGTGGACTTATACCCATCTTGCCGAGCAGAATCAAATCGAAGAAAAACGGACCCAGATCAACGGCGTTCTCTTTTCCAAATCGACCTACACCTACGATAAAAACGGCAATCTGAGCGAAGAGGTCCGCCAGCAAATCAACAGCACGAAAGATTTCAAATGGGTCTACCTCTACGATGCGGACGGGAGAAAAATCGAGGAGAATTTCTACCTGGTTCAGACGCAGGGCCTCCCTCACGAAGCGGTGAGGGTGAGCACGCTCGACTTCAAGACGATTTACCGGTATGACGCCAAAGGAAACCTGGTCGAAGAGACCCGTTTCGACGCCTCGGGCGCGATTAAGTTTAAAAAACAATACACCTATAAATTCGATTCCGTCGGAAACTGGATCTCCCAAACAGCCGAGGAATGGGTCACGCGATCGGGCAAAACAGCGCTTGAGCCGACGGGGGTCACCTATCGGACCCTCCAGTACCATTCGAAGTAATCGGCACCCATCGCAACGTCTGTCCTGCCCTCCTCTCTATTGCAAACGATCCGGATGAAATCAACCTGATGAGGTTTAATGAATGCGACGAAGAATCCTTTTGATCCCGATCTTCTTTTCTCTCCTCGCCACCGCGCTCCTTCTGCTGCCATGGATCACCCCCCGCCCTTCTTACTCGGCCCCCAACCCGCACGCTCCTCCGGAAGCGCTCTGGAACTACTTCAGACTCTTTTCGATCGTCCGGTCATTGGCCGTGGAAGGGGATGTCCTCTGGGTCGGCACCTCCAACGGCCTGCTCAAATATGACATGGCCCATGAAGATCAAAAGATTTATACGACGAAGGACGGGCTCCTCTCCAACATCATCCACACCGTCGCCGTCGACCCCAAGGGGAACAAGTGGATCGGGACCTACGGCGGGGGATTGAGCAAGTTCGACGGAAAACAATGGACCACCTATACCCCGTATGGAAGCGGCTCCACGGCGACGTATGGAAGCGCCTGGACCCGCTTCGCCGGCGGCAAAGGGCTCGGCGATCTTTGGGTCTACGGCGTTCACTTCGATCCGAAGGGAACGATGTGGGTCGCCACCTGGAAAGGGGTCAGCCGGTTTAACGGAACCTCTTTCCAGACCTACACGACCGACGACGGACTAATCGACAAGTGGGTCTACACGTTGGCGCAAGATCAGAAGGGGACATTCTGGTTCGGCACCGAAGGGGGGGTCAGCCGGTTCGACGGCAAGAGCTGGAAGAGCTGGACCAACAAAGAGGGGGTCGGCGCCGACGTCGCCCGGGTGAAACCGCCGGAGGCCTCGGAGCTCCAGTTCGTTCCGAAACACCATCAAGGGGGAGACAAACCGCTCGAATATAATCCGAACTATGTCGTCTCCTCCGCCGTCGACTCGCAAAATCGGCTCTGGGTCGGCACCCTCGGCGGCGGGCTTTCTCAATTCGATGGGAAAAAATGGAAGAGCTATACGATCCAGGACGGCCTTTCCGGAAACATCGTTCACGCCATCAAGATCGACGCGAAGGGAATTTTGTGGATCGGGACCGACGGCGGGGTCAGCCGGTTCGACGGGCAGAAGTTCGTGAACTTCACCCAGAAGGAAGGTCTCGGCGCGGTTTATGCGGTCGCGATCGATCGCCAGGGCCACAAATGGTTCGGAACGTTCGGAGGGGTAACGCAATATAAGGGAGATTAAGAAAGCGATCAGCTTTCAGCCGTCCGCATAAGGAAGTTTAAGTTTTTAGCTGAGAGCGGACGGCTGACGGCTTCTTTATTTAAGTCGGCGTCGGCCGCCCCACGCTGGTGTATCGGAAACCGAGGGCGGTCATTTTTTTCGGCTCGTAGACGTTCCGAAGATCGATGAAGACCGGGGCCTTTAATTTCTTCTTGATCTGATCGAGATCGAGGTTCCGGAAGGGATTCCACTCGGTCATCAGAATGATCGCGTCCGATCCGTCCGCCACCTCGTAGGGATCCGCAACATACTTCACCTCTTTCAGGACTTTTTTCGCCTCGTCCATCGCCGCCGGATCGTGCGCGATGATCTTGGCCCCCTTCTCTTGAAGGGCGAGGATGATGGCGACCGAAGGGGCCTCCCGCATGTCGTCGGTATTCGGTTTGAAGGAGAGACCGAGCATCCCGAGCTGTTTCCCTTTCAGGCTCCCCACCTCTTTCTCGATCTTCGCGACCATTCTTTCCTTCTGCCGCCGATTCACCTCGATCACGCTGTTAACGAGCTTAAATTCATAGCCGTTCTTCTGCGCAATCTGCGACAGCGCGGAGACATCTTTCGGAAAACAGGAGCCGCCGTAGCCCGGACCGGGATGTAAAAACTTCGAGCCGATCCGGCCGTCGAGCCCCATCCCCTTGGCAACCTGCTGGACATCGGCGCCGACCGCCTCGCAGAGATTGGCGATCTCATTGATGAAGGTGATCTTCGTCGCCAGGAAGGCGTTCGAAGCATATTTGATCATTTCGGCCGTCGGGATATCGGTGATCAGCAGCGGCGTTTCGATCAAGTAGAGGGGGCGGTAGAGATCGCGCATGATGGCGACCGCTTGCTGGCTGTTCGCCCCGATGACGACCCGGTTGGGCCGGAGGAAATCTTCAATCGCCGAGCCCTCGCGCAGAAACTCCGGGTTCGAGACGATATCGAAATCGAAATGTTCCTTCTGGCGGCTGCCGATGATGGAGCGGATCCGATCGCCGGTCCCGACCGGAACCGTGCTCTTGGTAACGACGACCTTATAGCCGTTCATATGCTCGGCGACCATCTCGGCGACCTTCTCGATATAGGAGAGATCGGCCGTGCCGTCGCCCCGGTCGGGGGTGCCGACGGCGATGAAAATCACCAGCGCCCCCTGGATCGCCTCGACGGTATCGGTCGTGAAAGAGAGCCGCTTGTTCTGGACGTTCTTCTTCACCAGCTCTTCCAGCCCCGGCTCGTAGATCGGGATGACTCCTTTTTTGAGTGCGGCGATCTTCGATTCTTCCTTATCGACGCAGGTCACATTGACGCCGAACTCCGCAAAGCAGGCCCCCGTGACCAGGCCGACATAACCGGTGCCGATGACAGCAATATTCATAACTTCCCCTCAATGATTAGAAAAGTAATTTAGAAAAGAGTATACGAAAAAGGGGGCCGATTGACAAGCAAAAGATCGGCGCCGGATCGCTTGTTCGTTGACTCCAGAGCCGAAAAAGTGTACCCTTAGCCCAGTTTGGCATGGTGGGAGAGAGAGATCATGGGACCTTCCGAACAGACAAATGAGATCATCCGTCGGACCATCCGGGAGAGCATCCAGGTGAAGGAGGGAATCGTCCGGACCCTGATCCCGGAGATCGCTCAAGCGGCGGAGTGGATCGTCGAAGCGTATCGCAACGGCGGGAAGCTGATCCTTTTCGGAAACGGCGGGAGCGCCGGGGACGCCCAGCATATCGCGGCGGAGCTGGTCGGACGCTTCGAGCGGGAGCGGCGCGCCCTTCCTGCTATCGCCCTCACGACGAACTCATCGACCCTCACCGCCATCGGCAACGATTACGGTTACGACAAGATTTTCTCCCGGCAGGTTGAGGCGTGGGTCCAGCCGGCCGATGTGGTCATCGGCATCAGCACCAGCGGGAACTCCCCCAACGTCCTGGAAGGGATCGCCGCCGCGAAATCGAAAGGGGCGAAGACGGTCGGGTTGACCGGCGAGAAGGGGGGGAAGCTCGCATCGCAAGCCGATCTTTGTCTTAAAGTTCCCTCGTCGAACACCGCCCGGATTCAAGAATCGCACATCATGATCGGCCATCTCCTCTGCCTGCTGCTGGAACAGCAGATCACCTAACCCTCGGACCTCCATGTCGGGAACGCTCTACGTCGTCAGCACCCCGATCGGCAACCTCGAAGACATCACCCTCCGGGCGCTCCGCATCCTGAAAGAAGTGTCGATCATCGCCGCGGAGGACACCCGCCACACCCAAAAGCTCCTTTCGCATTTCGACATCCACACCACCCTCACCAGCTATCATGACTTCAACAAAGAAGAGAAGACGCCGGTCTTGCTCTCCAAGATGGCGGAGGGGGCGTCGATCGCCATCGTCTCCGACGCCGGCACCCCCACCCTCTCCGACCCCGGTTTTTATTTGATTCGCGAAGCGATCCGCGCCGGCCTCCCCGTCAGCCCCATCCCCGGCCCCGCCGCCGCCCTCGCGGCGCTTTCTGTCTCCGGCCTTCCCCCGGATCGATTCGTCTTCGAAGGCTTCTTACCGAAAAAGAAAGGAGCCCGCGCCCGACGCCTGGAGCAACTCAAGCCCGATCCGCGGACGCTGATCTTCTACGAATCGCCCTTTCGGATCGTCGGGCTGCTGGAAGAGATCAAGACGATCCTCGGCGACCGGCCGGTCGTGGTCGCGCGGGAAATCACCAAGATGTTCGAGGAGTTCATTCGGGGAAGTGTGACGGAGGTGCTGGAGAAGATCGGGAAGAAGACGGTGAAGGGGGAGATTACGCTGGTGGTGGGGGGGAATCGGGAAGAAAATTAAACAACATGAGGGGCTATGTCATCTACCATCTAGCGAAACCGGATACAACATCCGGTTGACGACCATCTGAATCTCCTTTTCAGAAGCATGAAAAGGAGAACGCCCAGCAAGAGCGGTATTTCGGCGGCTTGCGCGGGGCCGGGAAGATTTTCCTTCTGCGGAAAGCGCATTGCACAGCCTCCGCCGCCGGCGGTGGGTTGATCGGGTCCGTTCCCACCCGTGCTAAATGGAGAAGCGGAAGCATGGGCGGTTGATTGATAATTCCCATGGCTGTCGTAAGAAGAGGCGGAATAGTAGTAGGTGACCTGATTCTCTAATCCGGATTGGACCGTCGTCATGTTCTGATTGGGTTCTCCCTTGAAATCTCCGAGAAGTTCGCCGTCGTTAAGACCGCTCGGATAGCGATCGGTCCGATAGCGGATGAGAACCCCCGCGAAATCAACGTCCGGCGGGTTGATCCATTGCAGCGTGATCTCCCTGTCTCCGGGAACCGCAGAGAAATGTTGAACATCCGCCGGAGGCGTCATATCGGAGGGTTGAGCATCCTCCGGTGGCGTGTTACCGGAGACGGGAGCAGACGTATCAAAAAACGTTTTACTGATCTCGTTCGAAAAAGCACTCTCGTTTCCGGCAGCGTCATAGGCGGTGAGGGCGAAGTAGTAGGTTCCCAGCCCAAGGCCGGTGACCGTGTACGCGGTCTGATTGCCGACCGTGATCGGTGCTCCGTAATGCCTGGAGACGGTTCCATAATAGACCTTGTATCCGGCCACATCCGAATCTGTGTTGGGAGTCCAGGATAAAATTGCATCGCCTGCAAAAGCGGGAGAGGTCTTACAAAAAAGGAATAAGAGAACCAGACAAAGCGCCCGGGGAATGTTTTGTCTTTTTGACCGATTTCGCATCGCTGCAAATCTCCCATGCACAAAAAAAAGCCGCCAAAAAATCCTTTGGCGGCTCGGCGGGCATGGCTTTACAGCTTTAGCCCCGTTGCTCTGCGTCCCCGTCTTTCGACAGGTTTGCTCTGAACAAAGGGAATCACAAATCCTTCACGATCAACGCGGCTTAAACCGCTCGACGGCGCTTGAGCGATCTAAAAAACATTTTTAGGATTATCACGACTCCAATCATGTTGTCAATAAGATTTAATCTTTGGTAGTGGGTCAGTTTGAATTTGTCATTCCCGAATGTTTAATCGGGAATCCAGTGAATTAGGTCTAAGGGCTCTGGATTCCCGCTTTCGCGGGAATGACGGCCCAAAATAAAACCGCTTA
>SCUR01000402.1 GCA_004297235.1 Candidatus Manganitrophaceae bacterium
GATCGGAACACCATTTCAGCGCGGAATTCTCCAGCGCCCACCCCCCCGCGATCAAGAAAGCCACTTTCACCGGGTTGGGACAGTTGAAGCTTCGATGAGAAATGAGCCGGTGGTATCCGACCGTGATCCCCATTCCGGAGATCACATAGAGCACGCCGAACAAGGTCCAGTCCAACCAGGTATAGTCAAAAAAATAGCCGAAGAGAGGAACACCGACGAGCATGACGGCCGAAAGGAGTGTAAAAACAGTGATTGCTTTATAATCTATGATACGTCTGCTCGCCATCTCGGCGGTCATCGTTTGAGCCATTCTTCAACCCTCGATTCCGTTAGGAGTATTGTCGTTAAAATTATAGCCGAAAAATACGAAACAAGACTTGCATTATACAGCAATGTCGGCTCGAAAAGCAAGTGCTTTTGTGATCGAGGGGGCGCGTCAGAAGGCGGGAAGGAGACAAACTATTCTGAGGAGGGATGAAACGGCATCAGTTCATTAGGGGATTGTTCCGGCAGAAAGATCGTAAAGGTGGAGCCCTCACCGGCGACGCTGGCGACCTCGACTCTTCCGGCGAAGCTGTCGACCATCCGCTTCACAATCGCCAATCCCAGCCCCGTGCTGCCCGTGTACTTTCCTTCCACCTCTTTCATCACGACTCTCTGCTCGTACTCTTCGAAAATTCTCCCCCGGTACTCCGGCGAGATTCCCACGCCGGTATCGGAGATCTCCAGGACCACCCCGCTTCCCTCCGGCCATCGATCCAGCCGCAACCGGACCTCTCCCCGCTCGGTGAATTTCACCGCATTGGAAAGCAGGTTCGTCAGAATACTCCTCACCTGCGTCGGATCGGTTAAAAACCGCTCGGGGAAACCAGGGCCGATCTCTTTCTGGAAAGAAAGCCCCTTCTCCTGCAACATCGGCTCGAAGCTGATGAACACCCTGTCCACCAGCTCCCGAAGATCGACCTCCATCGCCTGCACTCCCTTCTTACCCGACTCCAACTTGGCCAAATCCAAGATGTTGTTGATGAGGTGGATCAGATCCCCGGCATTATTGTGAATGCGGCCGACGGCGCCGGCCAGCTTGGGGGAGAGGGGGCCGTAGGTGCCGTTCTTGAGCAGCTGGGTGAAGCCGACGATGCTGTTGACCGGGGTCTTCAGCTCATGCGACATGTAGGAGAAAAACCGATTGCGCGCGCGGCTCGCCTCCTCGATCCGAAGATTCTTCTCCTGGAGGGTCTGATTCATCGCCTGGATCGCTTCTTCGGCCCGCTTCCGCTCGGCGATCTCCTCCTGTGCTTCCTGATAAAGACGGGCGTTGTCGACCGCCGCGGCGATGCGGCGCGCGAGATCCTTCGCCAGGACCAGGTCTTCTTCTCCATAGCGCCGGTCGCTCTCGGCGGTTAGGAGGGAGAGGGCTCCCAGCACGCGCTCCCGCGCCAGCAGCGGCACCACGATGGCCGACCGAAGTCCCAGAGAGCGGGCCATCTTTAGATGCTTGGGAGTTTGCGCAAGCGCTTGGATCAGTTGATCGGAAATCTCCGAGAGAACCAGCGATCTTCCAGATTGAAGCACCTGCCCGATCGGATGGGGCCCTCCCGGTTTGGGAGGATAGCGGCGGATCAGATCCCATCCGAGCGCCTCTTTGGACGGATCGGCCGCCGCCAAGGCGACCCGCCGGAGGGTCTGATCCTTTTGCAGGAGATCAACCACGCACCCGTCGGCCAAATACGGAACAACCAAGCGGGCCACGCGCGCCAAGGAGGTCTCGTAATCGAGAGAAGAGGAAAGGGTCTCGCTCGCCTCCGCCAGAAAAGTAAAGCGCCAGCATATCCGCTCGGCCTCCGAACGGGCCATCTGCTCCCGCAATAAGAGCTGAGCGCGCTCTTCTTCGGCTTGCTTCCGAAGCGTAATATCGCTAACGACCGTCCGGAAGACCGGCCCGATCGAGGAATCTTGGATGAGGATACTCTCCATTTGTACATAGAAAGGGGTACCGGCCTTTGTTTGCAGACGTATCTCACAGAGTGCTCTCTTCCCCTCTTTGAAGAGGCTTCTCCGATGGGCATGGAAAAGCGGCCGGTCTCTTTTGAAGACATAGAAATAAAAGGGCTTCTTCAGCAGAAATTCGCGATCGACTCCCAACAGATTCGCCCCCTTGAGGTTCACTTCCGTAATCAATCCGCTTCGGCTGAGGGTGAAGTAGCCGACCGGCGCAAAATCATAAAGGTCGGAATAGCGATTCCGGGAGGCCTCCAGTTCCGTTTGGGCCCGTCGCAGCTCCTCGTTCTGGCTCTCGAGTTCATGTTGATGGAGCCGGAGTTGGTCGATGACGCGCTGAACTTCCCCTGGAGAGAGGAGCGCCCCCTCTCCGTTATGGGAGGTTTTTCCATGGCTGACGCCCGACGGGGTCGCGCTCTTTTTCAATTTCCGCTTCGGCTGGACCTTGGAAGGGATCTCCATACCGTCCCCCCTTGGCCTGGGCTGTTCACTCATGAGAGGGACCGCTCTTCGAAGAGCAAGAGAACCAACTCTTCTTCCTGCATAACCGCTTTCTCTTTCAGTTTTATTTTGTGAAGGCTGATTTTCAGCCGCTTCCTCCCGAGCTGCGCAAAGCCATGGTCGGTCTCAATGGATTGATCCGGCGACTCGTCCTCGATCATCCGCTCCAGCGCATTCTTCAACGCCGGGATGTTCATTCGCCCTCCCGCCAAGTTGAAAAAAACCTGACCGTCGCTCTCCTCTTTCTGAATCTGGAACACCCGATAGAACGCCTCGTTCGCCGATAAGATGCGCAGCCGTTTGTTGAGCACCACCAAGGGCTGCTCCATCGCCTCGATCAGGCGGTTCGTGTAATCGAGGAGCGCCTCTTGGGCCAGGCGCGATTTTTTAAGATCGCTGATGTTCATGAAAGTGATGATGACCCCGTCGATTCGGTTCTCCATCGTCCGGTAAGGGAAGACCTTCATCAGATACCAATCCCCCTCCCGGGTTTGAAGCTCCTTCTGTTTGAAAATCAGCGTCCGCATGACCTCCTCGATATCCCGGACGAGATTCTCATAGACGAGGTTTCCGGTGATATGGCCGATCGGCCGGCCGATGTCGGTCGGAATCAGATGTATGATTTTCGCGACGGCCGGCGTGAAACGCTTGATCCGAAGGGCGCTGTCGAGGAAAATCGTCCCGACTTCGGTGGCGCTCAGCAGGTTCATCATGTCGTTATTCGCCTGGGAGAGCTCATCGAGCTTGTTCTGCAGCTCGGAATTCACCGTCACCAATTCCTCATTGATCGACTGCAGCTCCTCCTTGGATGTTTCCATCTCCTCGTTGGCGCTTTGCAGCTCTTCGTTCGTCGACTGCAGCTCTTCGTTCGCTGATTTCAGCTCCTCGTTCGATGTCTCCAGCTCTTCGATTGTCGTTTGCAACGACTCCTTGGTCGTATTTAATTCATGCTCCAGGTCCAGAAGGCGCTGATCGATCTGCGGCGTTCCCTTCCCCTTTTTTTGTCCGGAATCGGCCGGCAGCGTCACCTCCTGAAAGATCACCATCGCAAGACCGTCCATCCCTTTCTGCTGGAACGGTTGAACCGTGAGACAAATGGTGCGGACCTTTCCATTCCCTTCGAGACGGATCTCGGGACGGACGACCCGCTCCTGTCTCGTAAACGCCTTGTGAATAGCCCCCCGCAGTTCGAGCCGGAGCCCTTCGCGCACCATCTTCAAGATATTGAAAGTCGCCTCTCCCGTCGTGTGCTCCAGATAGGGCCCGGTCCGCCCCCGGAAGTGCACGATCTCAAACCGCTCATTGACGAGGACGGAAGGAGGGGCATAGTCGTCCAGCAACATCTTCTCGGCAATACTAACGACGCCGGATTCGGAGTGAAGCTTCAACGCTCTTTTCTGAAGCCCCTCCGGCTCTTTGACCGCAGGGACCGTCGGAAACTCCACGGAAACCCGCGGAGAGCTCTTCCGGTGAAAGATCTTCCACCTTTTATCGATCAGGGAAAAGAGGTTCGCGAACTCTCCGATCGTCTCCGAAGGCCCGAGCATCAGATAACCGTCCGGATTCAACGTGTAGTGGAAGAGGGGAAGAATCCTCTTCTGCAAAATCCCGCTGAGATAGATCAGGAGGTTCCTGCAGACGACCAGGTCCAATCTGGAAAAGGGGGGATCTTTGATCAGATCTTGTTTGGCAAAAATAATCATTTCCCGGATCTGTTTCTTGATCCGATAGCTGTTCCCCTCTTTTTCGAAGAAGCGGCGCAGCCGCTGCGGAGCGACATCGGCCGCGATCGCCTCCGGATAAAGACCCGTCCTCGCGAATTCGAGCGCCCTTTCGTCGATGTCGGTCGCGAAGATCTGAACCTTGTAATAACGGCCGAGACGCTCCATCTCTTCCAGCAGCAGGATCGCGATCGAATAGGCCTCCTCCCCGGTCGAGCAGCCGGCGTCCCAGATCCGGAGCGGCTGCTCGGCTTCCCTTTTTTCGAAAAGATGCGGGACGACTTTTTTCAGAAGCGCTTCGAACGCCTCCGGATCTCTGAAAAAATTGGTCACCCCGATCAGCAGCTCCTGGAAAAGCGCTTCCACCTCCGGCTTGGTTTGTTGCAGATATTTGAGATAGTCTTCGATCTTTTTAAATTGGTGAACCGCCATCCGCCGCTCGATCCGACGGCAGATCGTGTTTCTTTTATAGAGGGAAAAATCGTGGCCGGTCTGGGAGCGAAGGATCATGAAGACCTTGTCCAATCGATCGGCAAAGGTCGGCACGGCCGTCTCCGGCGGAGGGGCCGCGGAGATATACGGATGACGAACGTACCGGAGCAGCTCCTGCGGCATCTCTTCGACCCGCAAGACATGGTCGACGCTTCCGGTCGCGACGGCGCTCCGGAGCATGCCGCCGTACTTTGCCGAAGCCTCGTCCTGGACCATCGTCATGCCGCCGGCCGCTTTGATCGCCTTGAGACCGAGCGTCCCGTCGGTCCCCCCGCCGGAGAGGATGACGCAGACCGATCGGTGTCCTTTGTCCTCCGCGAGAGAGCGCAGAAAGAAATCAATCGGAAAGCGGACGTCGTGGTCTTTATCGGGGTCGCTCAGGTAAAGCGCGTCATGAAAAATCGTGAGGTATTTGGCGGGTGGAATCACATAAACGGTATTCGGCCTGATCTGCGCCCGATTCTCCGCCATACAAACCGCCATACGGGTATGGCGGCCTATTAATTCCGCCATGGCGGTCTTGTAGTGAGGATCCAAATGCTGAATCACGACAAAGGCCAACCCGCTATCGGGCGGAATATGACCGAAGAACTTCTCAAGCGGTTCCAGCCCTCCGGCCGACGCGCCGATCCCGACCACGCACAACGGCTCAAAGGAGGGGGGCTGTTCGGACGGCGTTTTTCTCTTGGGCGCGCGCGCGGGCCGTTTTTTTTGGGGGGCCGTTTTCTTTCCTTTTTTCTCTTTTTTCATTCCCTTTGGAAAAGTGAATGCCGCCCGTCGATAAAAGAGCCGACGCGAAAAGAGCCATCCCGCCGATTGCTCCTGACGCAGATTAGCATAAAACCGTCGGACATTCTACAAGGAACCCAAGATCAGCGGCGTGAGGAAAATGGAAGACCCTTTTACTTCCTTTTTTTTCTCACCAGGCGGTTCTCTTTGACGGTCTCCGCAG
>SCUR01000403.1 GCA_004297235.1 Candidatus Manganitrophaceae bacterium
TTTTTGGATTTTCGTTTATAGAAACCGCCGTTGATGCCGCCCGGCTCCGTCGGATTTTGATCTCCATCGACGGCGGTCGTATACGCCATCCCCCCTTTGTCCTCCCAGAGCTCCACCTTCCAGTCGAACACCTTCTCATAAAACGCTTTTGCCTTCTTAAAGTCCGAAGCCGGGATTTCAAAAAAGACCACTTTGTTCTTCATCCATTATCCTCCTCTGTGATTCATCCGGTTTGTCTGCTGGATACGGTGTCGAACGCCGCCGCTCCTCATCGGGCTTCCAGGTAGCGCCCGCTCTCCCTCAGCGCCTCTTCGATCGGCCGAACCTCGATGCTCCCCAGGCGCGCCGACGGCCACCGGGAGGCGACCTGGATCGCCTCGTTGAGGTCCCGCGCGTTGATCAGGAAGAAGCCGCCGAGCTGCTCTTTGGTTTCGGCGAAAGGGCCGTCGGTGATGGAGACCCGGCCGTTGCGAACCCGCACGGTGCTGGCGGTCTGAGTGCTTTGGAGCGCCTCCGCGGAAATCATGTGCCCTTTCTTGCGGAGCTCCTCGACATAGGCCAGGGTCTCCCGCCGGAGGAGGTCCCACTCGCTCCTCGACAATACGTTGAGTCTGTTCTCTTCTTCATAGGCGAGGCAGAGATATCTCATTGGTCCTCCTTAAATACCGGAATAACGGCCTGGCCGCTTCATCAGGTCCTGAGATTATTTTTTACTTCGGAAGGTCCATTTTCTGAAATCGTTCCACCGCTTCGCTGGGGGCGAAGTCTTCCAGCTCGAAGAACCGGCGAACTTCGATTTCCGTCTCCGCCCCTTCGCCGTGCGGGTTGGGGAAGCGCTTGGCCCACTCGATCGCCTCTTCGCGCGACTTCACCCGGATGATCGTGTAGCCGGCGATCAGCTCCTTCGACTCGGTGAACGGTCCGTCGACCACCGTCCGTTTTTTCCCGGAGTATTTGATCTTGAAGCCCTTGGAGCTGGCCTGCAGCCCGGAGGCGTCGACCAACACGCCGGCTTTCGCCAGCTCTTCGTGGTAGGCCGCCATGGCGGCGATGAGCTTCTCCTCCGGCATGACGCCGGCTTCGCTCTCTTTGCTGGCCTTCACGATGATCATATATCGCATCTTCGTTCCTCCTCTTTGGTTTGTTTTGGTTGGGTTCAGAGCCGAGTTCCGGATCTACCGGGGAAAGGCCTCGGCTCCCCCGTCTACATAAGATAGTCGTTCGGACGGGCCGAAATCGACATGAAATTAAATTTTCTAACGAAGGAATATCTCGGGGCAAGTCGCCGACATGGCGTATGGTTACAGAAATAATCCTATCGAAGTAATCGTCGGTGAAGGAGGGGAGCTCTGCGTTGAGCGCCGGAAAAAAGTCGATGAAATTTCGAGCCCGGACGAGCCATTTCTCAGTACGATTTAGACGCCAACGGAAGAGATTGCTCTAGGACGTGTTGTGACCTTGAATCATCGTCGGCACAAAATAGAGCAGCGGAAAGACGAGAAAACAGGCCAAGGATAAATAAACATTCACAAAAAAGAACAGAATCGATACCCATAGAGTGGGATCGCAGGGATACTGTGTCTCGGCCCCAATGCTTCTCCTTCGGCGGGCACCAGACGACATCGCCCGGCCGGATTTCCTCTTTGGGTTGCCGGAACGGCGCCGAAAGGGGTCTCTGGGATTTGACACTCTCATTGAATAAGCTAAAATTTTATCTATCACCACCACAAACGGTACAGATTCAAATACATTGCCGATGCGTTATTCCTTTGTGAAGCCGGAAAAATCGCGTTATCTCAAACACAGGTGGAATCGTATAAAAGTAGGCTTTACGAAGGAGGAACTGAATGGGCGTTGAGAGGAAAAACAAAAGCGAAATCTTTTACCGGATGGCCGCCGATCTCTTTCTGAAATCGGAGGGAGGCGAAGAGATGTCCTCCAAAATCGATCGGCTCCGCAATGGAATAAAAAAAGTAATCGAAAGTGAGAATACCATATTCGTAAAATTCCGTGAGCTCGTGGAATCGTTCGAGGAAATCATTCCGGAAGAGAAACAGCGTTATCATGCCGCGATCAAGGCGTTGTCGACGACGTCGAAGCTAAGCCGGCAAGAGATCGTTAAGGCCGTCAACAATCAGCTTGAGGATCTTAAAACGCTCGAGAAGGGCTTGATGCCCGCCCTCCCCGGCTGGCGCGACGAGTTTAAGGTCATGAAAGCCAGATCGCTGGAGATTAGAGACGAGATATCGAAACTGCGCGAAAAACTAGGGCGGCTTGAGAGCGAAGAAAAAGGGATCCTCAATGAGATGGTGGCGCGGGAAAAGGAAATGGAGCTCGTCGAGAAGGCCGTGGGGGAACTCTTCACGGAGATCGGGGAAGAGATAACCTATATCAAAAAAAGGGTCGAGGAGTTTACGTCTGAAGGCGCGGCCTCTCAGCCCATCCCGCCCAGGGCTTCTATTCATAAAAGCGATATTCCCGGCGAGGAAAAGGGAGGCGGCGAGCATAAAATCGAAATCCGCGAGTCTTCTGCGCCGCAGGAGACGGAATGGGAGAAAAAATGCCCGATGTGCGGAGGTCGAATGAGCTTCCACGTGAAGGATGAAATGTGGCTCTGTTATGCCTGCGCATACGAAGAATTAAACAAGAACGAAGTTCAGGGTAACAGCGAAAAGGAAAGTGAACATCCGAACGCGTCTGAGATCGGAAGAGC
>SCUR01000404.1 GCA_004297235.1 Candidatus Manganitrophaceae bacterium
TGCGCACAAGAGCGATGCCGCGATCCGGGTCCTTTTTTTGTTGCTCATTCCGGACTCCTTTTTTTCTAGAGCCTCCGTCGTGTTGTATTCAGTCATGGCGGGCGCCCATCGTGCGCGGCTCTCCGAGGCGAAACAGGATCGCTTCGCCTCGCCCGCAAGGGCGGATTGGATCTAAGACAATGCCCGTCTCCGGGATTCCCGCCTGTTTGTTCTCGGAGAGAATTATTTTCGCCTCACGAACGAGAAGAGAAGGGCCAGCGCCGGAAAGAGAATCAGCGTGCTGAGCGCGATCCCCATGGGAGAGTCAAAATTGCGGACCAGATTACTATAAAGGAGCGTCATTGTCACGATAAATCCCGCAAGGACGGTTCGGTAGCCGAGCTTGTAGATCTTCGTCAGGACGGCGGTGAGGTCTTCCGAGTTCATCCGGGTCCGGAACTGCCCGTTGCTGGCGAGCTCTAAAAAATTCCGGAGAACCACCGGAAGCTCGATCAACGCGATGGCGATTTCCCTCCCCCGGGAGAAGAGCTCGGCGGTCCAGTTGGGCGCGCCGACGAATTTCTTGGCGTACGGCTCGGCGATCTCGATGATGTTCAGGTCGGGATCGAGCTGCGAGCAGAGGCCGTTGAGCATCCCGGCGGTCCGGCCGGCCAGGATGAAATGGTTCGGCACCTGAAGCGACGGGTAGACATGGAAGAGGGTCTCCAGATCCTGCGCCACCTGCGTCAGCGTGATCCGTTTGAAGGCGCGCGGGGAGATGTCGCGGTAGCGGTCCATAAAGAAGCGGACCACATTTTCAATATCCTCCATCCGCTCCGTCCGCGCGATGAATCCCAGATCGAGCAAGGCGCGCGCGATCCCGGAGATATCCCGGTCGATGATCGCAATCATCATCTTTTCCATCCCGCGGTGGACGCCGGTGTCGATCTGCTGCATCAGGCCGAAATCGACGAAGACGAGCCGGGGGCCCGGCTGAACGAAGAGGTTTCCGGGGTGGGGATCGCCGTGAAAGAAGCGGTGCTGGAGGATCTGCTTCATGTACGATTCGACCAGGAGGGTGGCGACCGCCTTCGTATCGATCCCCGCCCGGCGGATCTCTTGGACCCGGCTGATCTTGATCCCCTCCACGAATTCGAGCGTCAAGATCCGGCCGGTCGTATAGTTCCAGAGGACCTTCGGAACGACGATGCGGGGATCGTTTGAGAAATTCTTGTGGAACTGCTCCGCCTGGCGGGCTTCGATGAAATAGTCGAGCTCCTTGTGGACGATCTTGGAGAACTCGGCGTAAAGGATATCGAACCGAATGTTGGTCGTCGCCTTCTGGAGGGCCCAGACGATCCAGTGGAGGGCGCGAAGATCGATCTCGACGATCTGCTCGATCTCGGGATACTGCACCTTCACCGCCACCCGCAGCCCATCCTCACGCAGGGTCGCCTCGTGGACCTGTCCGAGGGAAGCCGAGGCGAGCGGGACTTCATTGAATGTCTCGAAGAGCGATTCCGGCGGAACGCCGAACTCCTGGATGAAACGGGTCCGGATGGTCGCGTAGGGGGCCGGAGGGACCTGGTCCTGCAGCAGCGAGAGGGTCTGCGTATAGGCGTCGGGGAGGAGATCGACCCGCGCGCTCATGAACTGGCCGACCTTGATGAGCAATCCCTTCAGGGAGAGGGCCGCCTCCTGCATCCGCAAGGCGTTTCTTCGATGGAGCGTTTCCTTCCACTCCACCGATTTGATCCGGGGGATGAAGGGGGAGACGAGCCTGTAAACGGAGTAGCTGAAGAAAATTCGAAAAGCCACCCAGAGAATGCGGAGCGCCCGGCGTCTTAAGTAAATCTGCTCCCCGACCGGGGTCGGCGGGACATCGGTCACGGGGGAGCCGGGCCGGGTCCCGGCGGCCTCCGCCGAGGGGGGTGTCGCATCGGTTTCGGTTTTGACTGTCACGTGGGCCTCACTAAGCAGCACATCTTAGCAAGATTATTTTGAAGGATCAAGGAGGGGCCGGGGGAGGGGTGATCGAATTCGGAATCAAGAACGAATGAGATTGGAATGGGGCTGGGGGCAAACGCCCCCATTCCAAGAACTTCATGATAGATATAATTTTGTTTGACGCCATTTTGAGCCTCTTTTCCTTCCCTCTTCAAGTTGACAAAAATTGGAAAGTGTGCGACATTTTATACGTTTTTCGTCACATCAAATTTCCTCTCCACTATATAGAAGGAGCGGCCCCGGGGTGAAAGGATTTCAGCTCTTATCCAGATTTCTTTGGAAAAGATCGAGATCCTTTTTGTGGATCGCCTCCCTTCTGTTTTCCTTCGTTCTCTTCAACTTTTTCATCCCCATTGCGGGATTCTCGGCCGAGAAAGACGACAGCGCCCTTTTCTTCGAGGGGCACGATCTGGTGGAGAAGCGCCAGCCGGACAAAGCGATCCCGATCTTCGAAGAGGTCCTCGAAAAATATCCGGAGAGCAAGGTACGGGATCTGGCGTTCTTCTGGCTGGGCCGCGCCTATTTAGAAACAGGGCAGGTCGATAAGAGCCGCGAGAGCCTCTCGCAGCTTCAGAAGGCCTTTCCGGAGAGCCCGCTTCGGACCAAGCTGGAGAAGTTGATCGTCGCCAAAGAGGGGGCGCTCGCCCGGGCGGCCAAGCGGGAGCGAGAGAAGGAAGAGAGAGAGAAGAAAGAGGCGGCGAAAACGGTCCCTTCCCCCAAAGCCCCTTCCAAGAAATCGCCCTCCGCCGTGGCGAAGGGGGAACCGCCCGAAGAGAAGATCCCCTCCCCGCCGCGGTCCGCCTCGACCCGGCAGCCGGAGGGCTTTCTGCTCGTGATCCCCCAGGTGGCCGACCTCAAGGTCGAGCCGGCGGCGGATGAAAAGCGGGGCTATCCCGGCGAGGATGTGGAGTTTCCGATTGTCATTGCCAACCGGGGGAACGGGGAGGATTCGTTCACGCTCGACTCCACCTTCCCGATCGAGTTCCGTCCCACCTTCTACTCCGAGGAGGGATCGAAGGAGTCGATTCAGACCACCCCGCCGCTTCAGCCCGACCAGTCGTTTCGCGCGCGGTTGAAGGTCCATCTTCCCTCCAACATGACCGACAATCAGAACAAGACGTTCGAGATCAAGGTCGCGTCGCGGTTCGATCGAAACAGCTTTCAATGGATCCGAAAGACGGTGACCGCCTCTTCCCCCTTGCTCCTCGGGGAGTATCATACCGACAAGGAGCGGGCGCGGCCCGGCGAGGAGATCCGCTATACGATCCTCTTGCTCAACAACGGCGGCGCCGAGGCGCGCGACGTCCGCGTCCGCTACGCCTATCATCCGGCGCTGGTTTTCCTCTCCGCCAACCCGGCGCCGGAACGGGTGGAATCGGCCGGCCGGGCGATTTATTGGAACGTCTCCGGGATCAAATCGAAAGGGAACGAGAAGATCGAAGTGGCCTTCAAGGTGGGGGATGAGACCGCCGCGGGCCAGCAGATTCTCAATCGCGGCGTCTATGTCGCCTCGGTCGGCGGAGAGGTGCCGTTTCTCTCCCCTCCGACTTCGGTGATGCAGGTGGCTTCGCTTCGGCTCGAAGGGGCGAAGGAAGAGCAGCGGGTGGTCTCGGGGGATCAGATTTTCTTCCCCTTCACGTTGACCAACCTGGGGAACGGTCCCGATCAATTCGCGTTCCGGACCGGCGGGGTTCCCTCCGATCGTCTCGCCCTCTACTTCGACAAAAATCAAGACGGTCTTTACCAGCCGGGCGAGCCGGCGATCACGGAGACCCCTCCTCTCGGGACGCGGGAGAACTTCCCGGTTTTGGTGGGGGTGAAGGTTCCCAACGGCCGGGACGGAGAGCGGCTCGACGTCCGGCTCGAAGCGCAGTCGAAGCAGGATGCCAAGGCAACGGCGACCGCCTCCCGATCGCTTCTGTTGAGCCTCCCGATGGTGGTGGTGCAGACGCAGATGCAATCGCGCGACAGCCTCCCGGGCGGGGTCATCTCCTATCAGGCGACGGTGACGAACAACGGATCGGGGTTGGCCCGCAACGTGATCATCTCGGAGCTGGTGCCGCCGGAGCTGGAGTTCGTCCATGCCGACCCGGAGCCGACCGAGAAAGACGGCCGGCGGTGGGTCTGGAAGATGAACGAGCTGGGGCCGCAGCAGAAGCGGACCTTCGCCGTGAGCGTGCGGATCCGAAAAGGGCTCCCGGCCGGGACGGTCGTCCAGAAGCAGACCGAAACGGAATACCAGGATCTCCACGGCAATCATTATCCGTAGCGATGCTGTGTCCTGTCGTCCTTCCCGCGAAAGCGGGAATCCGGTCGTGGTTTAGGTTCTAGGATTTTTGGATTCCCGATTAAACATTCGGGAAGGACGGATTAAAGACATTGAACTTTTCCCCAGAATAAAATCGTGAGGTGAAGACCAACCCCGATGTATCTTCCTTTCTTCGGTTTTAAAGAACCTCCCTTCAAGCTCTCCCCCGATCCACGATTTTTTTTCTCCAGCAAAAAGCACCAAGAGGCGTTCTCTCACATCCTCTATGGTCTCAAGGAGCGAAAAGGATTCATCGTCATCACCGGCGAGGTCGGCACCGGCAAGACGACCCTCTGCCGCCTTCTGCTCGCCAAGCTCGATCCGTCCGTCCGCACCGCCCTTCTCTTCAACCCGCAGCTGACGACCGTCGAATTGCTTCAGAGCATCAATCAAGATTTCGGCCTGAAAGGGGAGGGGCAGACCAAGAAAGCGCTCCTCGATGAGCTCAACCGGTTTCTCCTCGATCTGCTGGCCCAGGGGGGGAACGCGCTGCTGATCATCGACGAGGCGCAGCTTCTCACCACCGAGTGCCTGGAGGAGATCCGTCTTCTTTCGAACCTCGAAACCGACCAATCGAAGCTGATCCAAATTCTTTTGATCGGCCAGCCGGAGTTGAAGGAGAAGCTCTCGCGGCATGAGCTGCGCCAGCTCCGGCAGCGGATCTCGATCCTCTATGACATCGAGCCGCTGGAGCGCGAAGAGGTGACCGCCTACATCCAATCCCGAATCGAGGTGGCCGGAGGAAAGGAGAAGGTCGCCTTTGCGCCGAAGGCGCTCGATCGGATCTACGCCTTCAGCAAAGGTTTTCCGCGGCTGATCAACATCGTCACCGATCAGGCCCTCTTGGCCGCCTATGTGGCGAACACCACCTTTATCTCCGAAACGGTCGTCCAGCAGGCGGTGGAGGAGTTGAAGAAGGCCGACGCGCTTCATCCCGCCTCGGCGCGGGCCCAGGGGGCGAGCGGGAATCGAAAAAAAGCGCTTGCGTGGGGATTTGCGGTCTTGGTACCTTTGTTGTTGTTCGGCTTTATCTTGAGAGAGGGTCTCCTTTCGCGGGAGCCGATTCGGACCGATGCGGGACCGACCCTCCCGTCCGTCAGCGCGCCGCCGGTGGAAACGTTGACCTCATCAGTCGATGTGAAAAAGCAGATCGAGGGGACCGTCCCCTCTCTTTCAACCCCTTCCGGCGGGGTTGCTTCGATTGCGCCGGCGCCGCATCCGGCGGAGAGCACGAAACCGCTCTTCGATCCGGACGGCATCTTCCGGGTCGAGACGGTCTCCGAGACCGAGAAGGGGGCCTATCTCACCCTGCTCAATCTGCTCTCGCCGCTCCCCCCTCAGGAGGGATGGCGGGAGAAGCGGGTGGAGGAGGTGTTGCTCTGGATGCGGGAGAAGGAGATTCAATCGTATCCCCTTCCGCTCAATCTCAAAAAGGTCCTCTCGTTCAATTCGCCCCTTCTTTTTTCGTTTCGTGAAGAGGCGGGGCTCCACTACCAGGTTTTGGCCAAGATCGAGGGCGAGGAGGCGCTTCTGCTCGATCCGCTGGAGGGGAGAAAGCGGGTTCCGCTTCGCGAGCTCTCCGCCGCCTGGAAGGGGAGCGGCATCGTTCTTTGGCGCGAAATGGAAGGGTTGACCCTTCCGTTCAGGAGGATCGGGCCCGACCCCTCCGTTCAAAAGCTCCAGGAAGTGCTCACGAAAGAAGGTCTTTATCTCGGCCCGGCCGATGGGGTTTGGGGGCCGCAAACGGCGCGGGCGCTCCGTTTCTTCCAACAAAAAGAGGGGCTGGAGGAAGACGGCCTCTTTGGAACCGAGACCCACCTCCTCCTTTCCAAACGGGCCGGCGAAGGAACACCCTCCCTCAAATAACAGACGACTCGCTCCCACTCA
>SCUR01000405.1 GCA_004297235.1 Candidatus Manganitrophaceae bacterium
TCTTCCGATCTCCGTTGATATCGATAAAGGGGGTCGCCCCGCCGGAGACCTGCGGCAGCTTGCCGTCCCATTTTTCAATGGCCCGAAGCTGCAGCAGGATCGGCGTCAGGGTCTCGCGCTGGAGCCGCTGCCCGTCCGCCTCGGCCCGCGCCTGGGTTACCCTCTGTTCCGCCTCTATTCTAATTCTGTCTAAATCGCGCTTCGCTTTCAAGGCCGACTGCTCGGCTGTCTGCTTGGCCTCGATGGCGACATTGAACTCATGCGAGAAGTCGAAATTGACGATGGAGAACTCATCCACCAGGATATTAAACTTCACCAAACGCTGAGACAGGTTTTCCTTGATGGCGTCCTTCACCTCGGCCCGCCGGGTGATGAGCTCCTCCGCCGTGAAATGGGCCGTCACCGACTTCACCGCCTCCTGCACCGCCGGGTCGATCACCCGCTCTTTAAAGCTCAGCCCGATCTCCTGATAAACTTTCTGCGCCCGGCTGGGATCGAGGTGAAAGTTCACGGCGATCGTTGAAGAGACGTTCTGAAGGTCTTTCGAAGCGGCCCGCGCGTCGGTCTGTGACTTTTGGACCTTCACGTCGATCGGGATAATCTCCTCCAAAAAAGGAATCTTGAAGTGAAGCCCCTCGCCGAGCTGGATATCCTTCACGCCGCTCAGCTTGCTGAACACCACCCCTCTCTCTCCTGCGCCGATCACTTGAAACGAATTGAAGAGAATGAACAGAACCAGCAGAATCACCCCGATGATGATGATCCGACGCGGCCATTGTTCCATTCCCCGCGGCATTTTCATTTCATAGATATCGGCCATTCACTTCCTCCTTTTATTTATGGATTCGATTTTCCGTTAAGTATACCCGCTCGATGGCCAACCGTCTTCTTTTGATTCCAAGTCCGCCGGCCAAGCCGACGAAGATCGGCGCGTTCTTTCCGGAAAAGTCGGCGGCGCCAACGATCGAGGGGTCGACGGTGCTTCTGCGGGATGATCCCGGTGTCGCGATCAATCTCTTGAAGGAGGTTCGATTCGGAAGCGGTCCGATGGAGAAAGGAGAGCCCCTCCAGATGCGATCCCCGTCCTATCGGACCGAACGGAGAGTGAATGAAATCATAAAAAAGAGGCGGGCTTTGCTTCATTTGCTTGCCTCTTTCTAACACATTCCGGAGGGGATGGCAAGAATGTCAATTGACTGAACGATAGAATCCCGCTATGATAGAAAGCAATTAGGAGAGAGCGATGCATCGGATCAGGCGCACAGTCGGTTTACTCGTCATACTGCTTTCATGGATCAGCTTCGCCCGCGCGGAAGAATCGCCCGTCGCCAACGTGGAGCGCTATTTCCCCGATGAAGTGGGGATGAGCTGGAGCTACCGGGGATCGGTCACCGACCAGGTTCAGCGGGTCGGAGCGTACATCAATCACGCCGCCGTGAAGGGAACGGTAGAGAAGAAAGGAACCCCGGTGAAGGTTTTCACCGAAAGCAATCAGGCCAACGAGGGTCCCGCTGAGAGCTACTTCGTCAGAGACAAAGACGGCATCAGCTACTACGGGGGAGACCCGACCACTCCCTTCGAAAGCCAACTGGTCCCCTATCGCGTCATCCGGTTTCCGCTGACCCTCAAAAAACCCTTTTCACAACTCGATAAGTCGATCAGCTTCGGCAAAGATCTGGACGAGGATGGTCAGGAGGAGCAGGCGGTGGTCAAGGCGGAAATTATCGCAACGGGGTTCGAGACCGTCTCGGTCCCGGCGGGAGTCTTCAAGGAGAGCCTGAAGCTGGAAGGGACGATGAAGATCTACATTACCCTCTCCAGCAACGGGAAAACCCTTCTGATGACCGACAAGACCACCAACTGGTTCGCCCCGGATGTCGGCATGGTCAAAGGCATCGAACGGACCGAGTTCCCCTCCGTCGACGGAAGCAATCCAACCGGAACGATCATCACCGAAGAGCTCTCCGAGTTTAAGCAGGACCGCTCCTCGACCCACTGAAGATTTTCTCTCATTAAGGGCGCACCGATCGGTGCGCCTTTTTTATTTCCGAATCGGACTTCCCCGGTCCCGCTCACTCCTCCCGAGACATCTTCCAGACAAAGATCATCGCGATCAGCAGCGGCAGAACGATAAAAGTCGCTTTGATGAATTCAATCAGCGCGGCATCTTTCGCCTCGGAAGGGCTCATCTTGGCGGGAAGAAAGGTCTTGAGGTAGTGGATCTCCTCCACCGAATGTTGGGCGACCAGGAAAATCGGCAGCCATAAGAGAAGCAGGATCAGCCCGACAATGAGCCGCTTCTTCCGGCGCGGCTCCACTATTCTTTCCCAACCATGTCGTCGACCAGGTAGAGCATGATCTCCGCCAAGGAGGGGTGAATGTGGCTGATCTTGGCATACTCCTCGAGGGTCGAGTGAAAGTGCATCGCCACCGCCGCCTGATGGATCAGGTTCGACGCTTCGGCCCCGACGATCGCGGCGCCGAGGATCTCGCCCCGTTGCGGGTCGGCCACAATTTTGATAAAACCTTCGGTTCGATCGGTGACGATCGCTTTCCCCAGATCGCTGAAGGGAAACTTCCCGACACGGACCGGGATCCCCTGCTCGCGCGCGGCGCGCTCGGTGAGACCGACCCGCGCAAATTCCGGATCGGAGAAGACCGCGCGGGGGAAGACCCGGTAGTCGGCTTTTTGGACCGGTCCTTTCACCATATTCGTTCCGGCGATATCCCCTTCATAGGTCGCCATGTTGACGATCTGGGCCCCCCCGGTCACATCCCCCGCCGCGTAGATGTTCGGGTTGCTGGTCTGAAGATAGTCGTTCGCGACGATCCCGAGCGGATGGGTCTTCACCCCGGCCGCCTCCAGATGAAGCCCGTCCACATTTCCGGTGCGGCCGGTCGTCAACATGATCACCTCAGCCTCGACCCGCTGGACCTTCTCACGCTCTTCGAAGGAGATCCACTCCCCCTCCGCGTCCCGCTCGATCATCACCTCTCGGACCCCGGTGCGAAGGTCGATTCCGTCCCGCCGGAGCGCCTCGGCGAGCGCTTCGCTGACATCGTCATCCTCATGACTTAAGATCCGCTCGCTCCGCTGGAGAAGGGTCACCCTCACCCCCATCCGGGCAAAGAACTGGCCGAACTCGGTCCCTTCCACTCCCCCGCCGATGATCACCATCGATTCCGGAAGCGATTCCAACTCCAACGCTTCGTCGCTCGTGATATAGCCGGCTTCTTCCAAGCCGGGAATCGGAGGGATCACCGCCCTGGAGCCGGTGGCGATGAGAACTTTCTCGGCGGCATAAATTTCCGCGCCGACCCGAACCTCTTTGCCCGAGAGAAATTGCGCCCGGCCCGAAAGGAGTGTGATGTTCCGATGCCGGATCACCCCCTTGTAAGCGTCATCGGCCATCTCGGCGATCAGCTTGTCCTTGCGCTGCTTGATCTGATCGAACCGGATGCCGACCTGCTTTCCGGGATAGATCCCCACCTCCGGCGCTTTCTTCAGCAACCCGATCATCTCGGAAGAACGGAGGTACGCTTTGGTCGGCATGCACCCTTTGAGAATGCAGAGCCCCCCGAAGGGGCCGGTCTCGACCAGACCCACCTTGGCCCCCAATTTTGCCGCCGCCTTCGCGCCATACCGCCCCGCGCTCCCGGCGCCGATCACCATGACATCAAATCTTTTCATACCGGGAATGATACCTCACTTTCAGTTTGATCTCAAGAAGGCCGGCACAATTGCGGATTGCGGAATGCGGATTGCGGAATTGAAAGCACATAAGAATGACCCACCGAACGCTCCACTCTCCTCGCTCTTTAATCCGCAATCCGCAATCCGAAACGCCCCTTCTACGAGGCTCGGAAAGCCTCGACGATCTTCCGACGCGAAGCGCTGACCGCCGGGAGAAAACCGCCGAAGAACCCCATGGCGAGAGAGAAAATCAGCGATTCAATGACGATCGACGGCGAGAGGATAAAACGGAAGGCGAGCTCCGAGAAGGTGGCGAAGTTGGTCGTCGAAACGGTGAAGAACTGCAGAAAGGAGGCGAGCAGAATCCCGACCCCGCCCCCGATCGCGGCGAGCAGAAGCGACTCGAAGAGGAAAGCGCCGAGGATGCTCCGCCGGGGAAAGCCGAGGGCGCGCATCGTCCCGATCTCGGTCGTCCGGTTGGCGACCGACGCATACATGGTAATCATCGCCCCGATCATTGCGCCAAGGCTGAAGATCACCGTGACGAAGATCCCGAGCACGCGGATAAACGTTGCCATCATCTCCGACTGCTTGGCGTAGAATTGCTTCTCCCGCTCCACCTCCACCGTCAGCCGGGGATCGGCCTCCAGACGGGATTTAAGCGAAGCAAAGTCGCCGGCCCCCGAGAGCTGCATGGTGATCGAAGAGAAAACCGGCCGGCGGAACGCCTGAACCAACTGCTCGGCGTCGACCCAGATCTCCGACTCAAATCCGGCCCCTTCGGCCTCGAACACGCCGACGACGGTCCAGTCGCGCATCCCGAACCGGATCGTCTCCCCCAGGCCCCCCCCCTGGAAGCGCTCCGCCACCTCGCGCCCGACAATCACCTCGGAGAGTCCTTCGCGCCAGCGGCGTCCCGCCGTCAATGTCACCTGCGGACGCATCGTGAGCGATTCGGGGGCGACCCCGCGAATCTGGACGTGAGACGGCTTGTTGGTCCCCCGCTTGGGGAGGTTGATCAGGACCACCACCTCGGAAGCGGCCAAGCGCTTCCCTTCCGGATCGGCCGCGATCTCCGGCTGGCTCTGGATGATATTGATCGCGTTCCGGTCGAGCATGCTCATGAACTCCGACTGCGCCCCCTTTCGGAGAACGATGGCGTTTTTATCCGACCCGGTTCCGACCAGCGTCTTCTCCAGGCCGTTCGCCAGCATCAACACCGCCGAGAAGACAAAAATCACCAACGCAATGCCGCCCGCCGTCAGAAACGTCGTCAGCCGCCGCGTCCAGAGATTTCTAAAGCTGTAGTTGAGAGGAATAATCATATCAATTTCGGATTGCGGATTGCGGATTGCGGATTAAAAACCAGAGAGATTTTTTTGGCTTCCTATTCCGCAATCGGTTCACCCGACTCTCCTCAGCCCTTCGACGATCCGCACCTGCACCGCGCGCCAGGTCGGGAAGAGGCTGGCGGCCAGGCCGACAATCATTGCCATGAGGGCGCAGATCAATTGGGTCGACGGCGCCACATCAAACGCGGGGAAGATCGCCCCCATCGCATCCCCCATCGCTCGCTCGAATCCGTCGGCCGCCGGATAGGTGATGAGAATCCCCAAGAGCCCGCCCGTCGCCGCAATCAGGAGCGATTCGCCGACGATCAGGAAAATCAGGTGCCGTGCCCCAAAACCGAGGGTCTTTAACACCGCGTACTCCGAGAGGCGCTCGCGCGCCGTCATCGCCATCGTGTTGGAGAGGACGAGGAGGATGACCCCGATGATCACCATGGAGATGATCCGAAGCGCCACCAGGATCGTCTCGCTCATCGAAATAAAGCCGAGGACGAAGGCCCGCTCCGTCTCGGTGAGGGTCTCCGCGAGCGAGTTTTTGAACCGCCGATCGATCGCCTCGGCCACCTCCGCCCCGCGCTTCGGGTCTTGCACCTTCACCACATACCAGCCGACCACCCCCGCCTGAAACGGCGTCGTCTGCCGAAGCCGCTCGTCGAGATACTGGTAATGAAAGTGCATCTGCGTCTCATCGGTCGATTTTTCCGCGCCGGTATAAATCCCGCGAATGACGAACTCCCACTCCCCCGGGAAGATCATCCCGCGCATCTGGACGGTATCGCCGAGCTTCCAATTGAATCGCTCGGCGAGCTTTCGTCCCACCACCATCGCGTTGCGCTGCTGCTTGAAGGCCGCCTTTTGCTCCGGAGGAAGGCGGAACTCCGGATAAATATCGTAAAAGTTCGTCGCATCGACGGCGAACTGCGGAAATTGCGAATGTTTCTCGTCGATGTAAATCCCGCCGAACCAGTGGGCATAGGTCACATCGGCGACCCCCGGAATCCCTCGAATCGCATCGCGATAGGCGAGCGGCAGGGTAAAGCCGAGCGACACGGCGTTTCGCGTAATCAACCGGTTCGGCGCCGACGCCTCGACCCCGGAGTACCAAGCCCCGATCACCGTTCGGATCAGGCCGAATGCGCTGATGGCGACGGCGATTCCGAGGACCGTTAAGATCGACCGCAATGGATGCCGCATTGTGTTTTTCAGGATAAGTCGGAATAGTTCCATAATTTTATTGCGCAATCACATTTGTACAAACGCCCCCTTATCTAGATGGATGACTTTTCTCGCCCGCTCCGCGGCGCGCGGGTCGTGCGTGACCATCACGATTGTTTTTCCGTACTCGGCGTTCAGCCGGCCCAAGAGATTCATGATCTCCTGGGCGGAGGTTCGATCGAGATCGCCGGTCGGCTCGTCGGCGACCAGCAGCGGCGGGTCGGTGACGATGGCGCGGGCGATGGCGACCCGCTGTTCCTGACCGCCGGAGAGCTGCTTGGGATAGTGATGAACCCGGTCGGCCAGGCCGACCAGCTCCAGCGCGACGGCGGCATGCTCGCGGCGTTCGTGCTTCGACAGCGGCGTGAGGAGCAGCGGCAGCTCGACGTTCTCCAACGCCGTCAATACCGGGAGAAGATTATAGAACTGGAAGATGAAGCCGATCGTTCGAGAGCGCCACTGCGCCAGCTCCGTCTCGCTCAAACCGCCGAGCTCGGTCCCGGCGACGCGAAGGATGCCCCCCGTCGGCCGATCGATCCCGGCAATCAAATTGAGGAGGGTCGTCTTGCCGGAGCCGGACGGCCCCATCAAGGCGAGGAACTCCCCCTCCGGCACCGTCATGGTGATATTTTGAAGAACGGGGATCTCCAGCGTGTCCCGGCGATACGATTTGGAAACATCGACTAATTCAATGAGCGGATCGGCCAAGACGCTTTCCTATTTAATCTGAACCCGATCTCCGGGGGCCAGGTTCTCCGGAGGATTGAGGACCACCCGGTCGCCGGGGGCCAAGCCCCTCTTCACCTCGACCTGACTTCCGAGCGGGCCGCCGGTCTCCACCGGAATCATCTCCACTCGGTCTTCGCGGAGACGAAAGGCGACCTTCTGATCTTTTCGGAGAACGATCGCCCCCGGCTGAACGGTCACCTTCGGCTTGTTTCCCTGGTCGGCTTGCGGCTCGGAGAGAAAAGCAACCTTGGCGCTCATCTCCGGAAGGACCCGGTCATCCCGATTGAGAAAACGGATCTTGGTCATGACCGTCGCCTTGGCCCGATCGGCGGTCGGGACAATCGTCTGGACCACACCTTCATACTTCATCTCCGGATAGGCGTCCAGGGCGATCTCGGCCCGCTGGCCGAGCCGGATCTTCTCGATATTCGATTCGGAGACGTCGGCCTCGACCTGAAGCGATGTCATATCGGCCATCGTCACCACCGCCGCCTTCGCCTGGGTGGAAGAGCCGAAGGGGGCGACCACCTCGCCGACCTCGGCATTCTTGGTCAGAACGGTCCCGTCGAACGGCGCGCGAATATAGGTATTCTCGACCTCGACTTCGGCGGCCCGGACCGCCGCCTCCGCTGCCCGGACCCCCGCCTCCCCGGAAGCGAGCGACGCCTTGGCGCGGCGGAATCGGGCTTGCGCCACTTCAAAGTCGGCTTGCGGGACCAATCCTTCTTCCCGAAGGCTTTTCTTTCGATCGTAATTTGACGCGGCGTCATCCATCTCCGCCTTCGCCTGATCGTTGGCCGAGCGGGCGACATTCAGATTCGCCTTCGCACGGGCCAACGCCGCCTCGACATCGGCGCTCTCCAGCCGGCCGATGATGTCTCCCTTTTTGACCTGATCCCCCTCGCGCACCCGCAGCTCGACCAACCGGCCGGTCCCTTTGGATGCGACGGCGGCGCGCCGCTGCGCGACGACATAGCCGCTGGCGTTGAGAAAGGGGACCGATTGGGAGGGGGCGATTGATCCGACGGTGGCGACATCCACCGTCTTCGCCGCGCCGCTGAAGGCGCGAAGTCCGATGAGAAGCGCGGCGGCCGAGACCAGGAGAAGAATAATCCAGAGCGTCCGGCGGCTTCGACGGGGGGCCGATCCGCGGCCGGTATTCTTCCAATCGATTTTAAGACGGGAGAGATCAGACGGTTTCGTTTCGATCGCGGTTTCCTTTCTCACGAATGAATCTCCTCATTGTAATGGCAATAGGGCGATTCTTCAAGAAGCGATTATTCGGTTGATCTCGAGGGGCTTCTTCTCCTATCATCCCATCAGATAAGCGGCCCGCTCGCCCCAACCGGATTGCCATAACCGATCATGCCACGGCTTGACCTTCAAAACAACGATTACCTCGACTATACGCTGACACTCCCCTCCGAATCGACCGAGACCCTCTTTGTCTATGTCCATGGGTTCGCCTCTCACCAGCGGGGGGAGAAGGCGCTCTATTTTCACGATCGGGTCGTCGAAAAGGGATTCGCCTACCTCGCTGTTGATCTCCGGGGACATGGCGCCTCGAGCGGGACGATTCGGAATCTGACCTTGACCGACGGATTGGACGATCTCTCCGCCCTCCTTGCCGGCCCGGCCGCTCCCTATCGGAGGATCATTCTGATCGGCTCTTCCATGGGAGGACAGCTGGCGGCCTGGACCGCCGGCCGGCATCCAAGCCGGATCGCCGCGAACCTCCTGATCGCCCCCGCCTTTTCCTTCTATGAAAACCGGCTGCGCGATCTCGGCGAGGCGGGGCTTCGAAAGTTAATCGAAACGGGGGCGGTCCGGATTAAAAATGAATGGATCGATGTCACGGTCGGAAGCGAATTGATCGAAGATGCGAAGCAGTACACGATGGAGAAACTCCTCCCGATCTATCGGACCCCCACCTTGATCCTCCATGGAACCGCCGACGCCACCGTACCGCCGGAGGGGAGTCTCGATTTCATCCGCCGCGCTACGGCGCGGCCGCTCGACCTGACCTTGATCACCGGCGGCGACCATCGTCTGAGCGCACAGAAAGAGTACCTTTTCGAGCTGATGCTCGCCTTTGTCGATCGGCTCGATCTCTCCTCTTAATCCTTCCGGGAAACCTGAGTAGAACCAGATCGGTCTTTCTATTCCGGCGCCCCTTTACGGGAAAAAAATGCACGGAAGAGCGAGTGACGCCTTTTCAGATAATAAAATAGACCAATTCAGATGAGGATCGGCTCGGTCTTGAACTTGCAGAAATTTCTTCCGTAACTTATGGAGGGAAATGCCATGGTTCAATTCCAAGCCCAATTCAAACCGGAGCTGAAACCCAAACCGATGCCGGGACTTTCCGACCGGCAATTGAATGACCACTTCGATATAAAGTACAAAGGCTACGTGACCAAATTAAACGAAATCCAGACCAAGCTGAAAGGGGTGAACAAAGAGGCACCGAGTCCCAACTACAGCGACATCCGGGAGCTGTTGGTCGAGCGCTTATTCAACTACAATTCGATCAAGCTGCATGAGGCCTACTGGCAATGCCTCGCAGGGGCGAGCGATCCTCCGGAACCGATCAAACAGATGATTACGGAAGATTTCGGTTCATACAACACCTGGAAGGAGGAGTTCAAGGCGTGCGGCCTCTCCGCGCGAGGTTGGTCGATCTGTGCCTTCGATCTTGATACCGGCCGGCTCTTTAATTTCCTGACCGATAATCACTCGATCGGCGCCTGGAACGTGATCCCCCTGATGATCATGGACATGTACGAGCACGCCTATTACATCGATTACGGCGGCACGGTGAAGCGCTATGTCGAGGAAGGCTTTCTTCCCAACATGAGCTGGAAATATGCCGCCCGGATGCTGGAGCGCCATCCTCTCTCCGAGTACCGGACCTCCCTTCTCGAAAAGGCAGCCTGACGAATGCGGAGCGCGGAGTTCGGGATGCGGAGTTAAATCTTTACACTTTCACTCCGAACTCCGCGCTCCGCACTCCGCACTGCCCCTCCCTCCCTCTCCATTTTTTGTATTGACGAACAATCCTCCGGTTGTGTATTCTCAGAAACGAGTTCATCCCAATTTTTAATTCGATTCTGTGGCACTGTTGCGAGGCGGCTGAGGCACCTTGCGCCATCTCCCACCGAGTCGATCGGAAGGGAAGTGGCAAATCCAGATCTCAGTCTCCCGCTCGATTCCTTGACCAAGGAGAGAAGACATGAAAAATCCACTTGATACGCTTGCTGGAACGGTCATTGCCGGTTTTCTGCTGACGCTGATCCTCTATTTCATCGTCAGAGCGCTGGTGTAGCTCCTGCCGATCGTCGGAAGTTCACCTCTCTAGAATAAGGAAGGACAACCATGACAATTGAACTTTTCTTTCGCTGGGGCCATTTTCTTGCCGGGATTATGTGGATCGGGCTCCTCTATTACTTTAACTTCGTTCAGGTGCCGTTTCTGAAGACGGCCACCCCCGAGGCCAAAGCCGACGCCTTCAAAAACCTCGTTCCGCGCGCCCTTTTCTTCTTCCGCTGGGCGGCCGCGCTGACCTGGCTCTTTGGAGCGGCGATTCTCGGCTCGCGGGGAATCCTCGGCGATGCCTTCTTGCTGCGGGGGTCGGCCGCCGTGATCGGAATGGGCGCTTGGCTCGGCACGATCATGCTCTTCAATGTCTGGGTCATCATCTGGCCGAATCAGCAGAAGGTCCTCGGCCTCGTCCAAGCGACCGCCGAAGAAAAACCGAAGGCGGCACGGATGGCGTTCCTCGCCTCCCGCACCAACACCATGCTGTCGATCCCGATGCTCTTCTTCATGGCGGCTTCCAGCCACGCGCCGGCGAGCCTGTTCGGCGGAGGCTAACCTCCCATAAGAAAACGCCAGGGGAGATTGATCGGATGGTCAGTTCGGAAACCGTAATACCCTTATTGTTTCGCTGGATCCACTTCGTCGCGGGGATCACCTGGATCGGCCTGCTCTACTACTTCAACCTCGTTCAGGTCCCCTTCATGAAGGAGACCGACGCGGCCACAAAGGGGGGAGTGGTGGTGAAGCTCGTACCGCGCGCCCTCTGGTGGTTCCGATGGTCGGCGCTGGTCACGGTGCTGGCCGGGCTGGCGCTGATGGGCGCCGGGGGGATTCACAACACCGCAATCATGATCGGCGCCACCCTCGGCTTCATCATGCTCTTTAATGTCTGGGTCATCATCTGGCCGAATCAAAAAGCGGTCATTCGAATGACCGGCGACGCCGTCGCCACCAAAACCCCCCCTCCCCCCGAGATGGCCAAGCACGCCCGACGGGCTTACCTCGCCTCCCGGACCAATTTCTTTCTCTCTTTCCCGATGCTCCTTTTCATGGGAATGTCGGCCCATTTCCCGCAGTTCTAATCTGCACAGGCTCTCGATCCTCGCTGGCGTGCTGAGATGATGGTTTCCCTCTTGATTCGTTGGGTTCACTTCGTGGCGGGGATCGCCTGGATCGGACTCCTTTACTATTTCAACTGGGTCTTGGCGCCGTTTCTGAAAGAGGCCGACGCCGCAACGAAGCGCAAAGTCATTCAAGGCCTCTTGCCGCGCGCACTGCTCTGGTTTCGCTGGTCGGCGCTGCTCACCGTCGTCGCCGGCGGAACCCTCCTGGGACGGGTCGGGCTCAACACCCCTCTGTTGATCGGGGCGAGCCTCGGATTCTTCATGCTCCTCAATACCTGGCTGGTCATCTGGCCGCACCAGCAGAAGGTCCTCCGCCTGTACGCCGAATCGGCCGCCCGCGGAACCCCTCTTCCGGCGGTCCTGACCCTGCACGAGCGGGTCGTCTCCGCCGCCACCCGGGTGAACTTCTATCTCTCCTTTCCGACGCTCCTCTTCATGGGAATGTCGGCCCACTTCCCTCAGTTTTGATCCTGCGTTTTCCTCGCCGAACGAGAGAAACTATTCTTCCTCATCCTCTTCGACCGGAAGGCCCGACACCGTGAACGGCGTGGCACCGGCGGCGAAGTCGGCGTTGACCACCAGGTAGAAATGCCACGCCCGGGCGATGGTCGACGGCCCCCGGAGTGTGGGCTCGGTGCGCCGCTCGACCACCCTTCCGCGCAATCCGTTCTGCCACAATTGGACGAAGGCGAGCGTCGGAGGCGCGCCTTGGACGACGATCAACCGGCCGCGGTCGAGGAGCAGGCCGTCCCCCCCGACCAGCGGCTCGACATTGATTTGTTGGATCCGACGTCCCATCGGCATCCTGCCGTCGAGATCAATGCGAAACAGCTTGCCGTTGTTCGACTGCACGACGATGAGCCGCTTGCCCCCTCGGAGCGCGACAATTCCGTTCAGGTTGAACGCCCCGGCCTCATACTGGATCTCCGGCCCGACCGGAATTCCCTCCGGCACCCCGCTCCCCGACGCCACCTGCTCCGCCGTAACGTGCCAAAGCGTGGGCCGGAACGAATCGGTGATGAAGACTTCCCCCTTCTTCGTCACGACGAGGTCGTTGAGAAAGCCGCCCCCGCCGGTCTCGAACGACGCGATCGGCTGCTTCGTCGCGATGTCGTAGACCAAAAGGGTCCCGGTGGTCCCGCCGGCGACATAAAGCTTCCCCTGGGCGACCTTCATCCCGATAGCCGACTTTCCGTTTTCGCCGGGGATGAACTCGGTCACGGTCGGGTGATTGAGCGCCCCGCGGTAGATCGTGCCGTCGCCGACCGCGCCGACGAAGAACGCGCTGCTTCGCTTGTCGAACGCCACCCCTTCCGGATTGCCATGCGTGGAAGGATCGAGCGTGAAGACGATCGTCTCGTCGGGATTGCCGCCCCCTCCCGGCTTGGCGAATGCAACCGAACTTCCGGTCGTAAACAGAGCCATTGTAAAGGCTGCTACAAGGACTCTCACGGTCTGCTTCCATGTCGTCATGTCAACCCTCCTCAGGAATATCATCACAATAGAAAACAAGAACGATCTGAAGGTCAGCGTTCAACCGTCGCCCTGCGGCGCCGCTCTCCGCTCCCGCCAGAAAAGACAGCTGCTCCCGCCGATCGGAACCTCCCGGCAAATGTCGGGCCGATATTCATAGTGCCGGCACCGCTTCGTCTCAACGTCGTACCAGATGCAGGGGAGTTCCCTCGCGTGACGCGTGCGGCCCGTCTGCCGCTCTTCCTCTTGATGAAACGCGATTTCTTCCCGGAGCGCTTCGGGTAAATGAAGCAGGAGCGCGGGAACAAGATATCCCGGGGGAAGACCTTGCTCCTCGCAACAGACGCCGCAGCCCTCGCAGGAGAAAGGCGGCAAGTCGATCGGTTCCGTCATCGATCCGCCTCCAAGCATCCGGCGCCGCCGCAGAGATCCGCCGTCAACGCCGGGCTAGATCCCCCCTAAAGGGATCAGGTTCATGAGCCGCCCGATCATCAATAAAATCCGATAGAGGATGATGGGAACGACGATCAAGAGGCCGATGCTCAAGCCGGCCCTCCCCCACTCCGATCGAATCTTAAAAATCGTTCCGTTCAGAATTTTATAAACTGAATATAGAAGCGCACACATCCCTACAAAAGGAAGAAGGGTGAAGATCAGGCTGAGCGCGCGAGCGAGCGTCCGAGAAAAGCTCGCTTCCAGCCAATTTTGAAAGAGCACCCCTGCAAGATAAGGGAGCCAGGACGCCGTCATGACCACATAGATGAAAAAAGGGAAAACCATCCAGATGAAGTGATACGGATAAATCCCAAAGATCGTCGAATCGGGAAAGAGCTCCCGCTGCATCCGCTCCCCCCATTTCCCGCAATAGGCGGAGATGAGGACCGTCAATGGGATGGCCCCCAGCGAAACGGCGCCGAAGCCGATCGTCCCGGTGAAAAGAGCGATAAAAAACATCTCGCTCCACCAGAGGGTGAGCGGAATCGCGCTCTGCGCGGCGGCGGCCCCGCCCCGTTGCTGGGCGATCGCCCCTGCCAAAACGGCGGCGATCGAGGTCGCCAGGAGGCTCAAGAGAAGAAAAGAAAGATAGCGATAATCCCACTGCGGACCCTCCAGGCGAAGGCCGATCGGCGACTCGGGAGAACGGAAATCGAAACGAAAGAGATCGGGAAGCGCATTGTAGAAGGCGGAAAGAATGCAGAAGAGATAAGCGTTGAATGCGATAAAGGCCGCGGCTTTCCTCCGCATATTCTTCCGGGACCTATCCGACAGACCGACCGACA
>SCUR01000406.1 GCA_004297235.1 Candidatus Manganitrophaceae bacterium
GCCGCGAAGCGCTTCCGGGAAGATCTCTACTACCGGCTGGCGGTGATGCCGATGGTGATCCCGCCGCTGCGCGATCGGCCGGAGGACATTCCGTTGCTCGCGCAGCATTTCATCGAAAAACATGCCCTCCCCAACGGCCAGGATCCCCTTCCGCTCTCAGAGGAAGCGATCGCCGCTTTGAAAGAATTCCCTTGGCATGGAAATGTGCGGGAGTTGGAGAATGTCATTGAACGCGGGGTGCTCGTCTCTCAGGGCGCTGAAATTCTTCCCGAAGCGTTCATGATCGGAGAGGGAGCCGATTTGTCCGGGAATTCCCCCTTTGCCGCTCACTCTTCCAGCATGGAAGAAGCGCTCGCTCGGGTGGAACGGGAGCAGATCTTGTCCGCACTCAAGAAACATAACGGGAATAAATCGCTCTCCGCCCGCTTCCTCGGTATCTCCCGCGCGAGTCTATACAATAAGCTCAAGCAATATCGCATCGAAACCCGGTTCTAATTCCTTCCTCCCTTCACTATCTTTCTTCGATTAGCACTCTTTATTTAAGTGTCCTTCCCTTTCATTCCATTTATTTCGTTTTGATTTTCTTATGGAAGAGCTTGACTCGTTTTCTAGTCACCTGTCCAAAATTTTAGACAGTTTCCTCCTGCTTTAATCCTTGACACAGTTCATATTTTTACAAAAATCCCAATCTTTTTTGGTTTTTCTTTCAGCTCTTTCTCTGGCATAGCTCTTGCTCTGTAGCCGACCGCCATTGTCTCTATCCATGGAATCAAGATATCTATCCTTTATTCCACGGAGTGAAGAACCACCAAGCAAATTAAGAGCCGATGATTGAGATGAGGCGGATTTCAGACGAGGGGTCCGCCGGGCGCTCAATCACACAGTGCAATGAGATCACCTTCAAATCTGTCACGATATCAAAATTTAAGAAGAGAATGATGAGGAGAAGCGTAATGAAGAAGTTAGACGGTAGCTTCTGGGGGGGGATTTTTGCGTTTTTAGCTTTGTTTTTGTTCCAGAGCAGTCTGCTTCATGCGGAGGGAACGCATGAGCATGAGCATGATATGCAGCAGATGAGGATGCCCGAGCGGGGAGTGGGGAGCCCGGTTCCGGCGGGAGCGATTCGGCAGGATGCCGGCGCGCAGATGTTGAACAAATTGACCGAGAAGCTCGATCAAGAAATTACCCGGGCGGGAGGAAATCTCGGCGGATTCAGCAACGCGTCGCAGGCCCACACGATGTCGCAGGGAATTCCGCTTCAGATCTCGAACGATGAAGCGGTGAACCCAGGGGGGCGCTGCCCGAGCAATGTGCCGGTGAAGAGCTTTGATATCTCCGCGATCAATGCGGAGATCACGATCAGCCGGTTTATGGACTACTACCCCGGCTATCTTTATGTTCTGACCGAAGATCTTGAGAAGGTCCGGGCGGAGGAGAAAAAGAACAAGGCGGCGCGTGAGAGCAAAGATCCGTATCCCGCCGCGGCCGTTTCCGCCGGGCTTCAGGGCGACATGATCCAGCCCCTTGTCATCCGTGCCAATGCCGGAGACTGTGTTCGGATCACGCTTCGCAATCAGACCGAGAACGACGAGCCGGTCAGCCTTCATATCCACGGCTCCAGCATGATCGTCAAGGCGACCGGCCAGGCGGCCACGATGTCGAACAAGGACTCTCTAGTCGGGCCCGGTAAGAGCCAAGAATTTGAATGGTATATCCCGGGCGATCAGCCCGACACTTCGCATCATTTCCACAGCCACGCCGTTCGCGACCAATGGTCGCTCGGGATGTTCGGCGCGCTGGTGGTCGAGCCCCGCGGCTCCCGCTATCTGAGCCCCTGGACCGGCAAGGAGATGAAGAGCGGCTGGATGGCGATGATCGAAGATCCGAACGGTCCCGACTTCCGGGAATTCGCCATTTTCTATCATGAAATCGGAGACGAAGTTTTCCGGATCTTGGACCGCAACGGCGAGATGCTTCCGCAGCGCGATGCCTTCACCGACACCTATCGTCCCGGCGGCCGGGCGCTGAATCTGAGAAGCGAGCCGCATGGAACGCGGTTGGCGATGCAGGACAAAGCGCATGGGGTTCACGACGAGTCGATGGGATACGGCTCTTACACCTTCGGCGATCCCGCCACGACGGTTCCCCGTTCTTACCTCGGAGATCCGACCAAATACAGAATGATGGGGGGATCGGAAGTCATCCACTCTCATCACCTCCATGGCGGCAGCGACCGCTGGCCCCGTTCTCCCGGCGCGGTTACCAAGGCGGAGTTCAATTTCGCAGCAACCGCCAGCGGGACCGGCCCGGTGAAGTTCCCGCCGGTTCGAACCAGCTCCGAGCGGCTCGATGTGCAAGCGATCGGCGCCGCCGAATCGTATGATGAGGTGATCGAGTGCGGCTCCGGCGGCTGTGCCTACGGGGCGGGCGATTACACCTTCCACTGCCACATTCCGCAGCACTATGTCACCGGGATGTGGGGCTTCTGGCGCGTCTACAACACCCTTCAGGTCGCCGGTTCTCAGGACGACGTCATGCCGCCGCTGGCCGAGCTTCCCGATCGCAAAGGGAAGATGAAACCGGCGGTCGATTCCTCCAAGCTCGTCGGCGCCACCGTCGATTGGTTCGGCGGACAGAAGTTTAAGATCACCGCCGACAAGACCGACTGGAAGGCCAATCCGCCCGAAGTCTCGGTGAAAGAGTGGGTCGATATGCTTCTTCCCGCCCAGGGAAAGCCGGGCGGAACGGACGACGAGCACAAGCAGATCGTTGCAATGGATGCAACGGTGCTCGATTGGACCTGGCAGGGGAATACCGCCCTGTCCGAACCGGAAACGACGCAGACCTGGGTGAACTACAAGAGCCCTACGCCGGGGAAACGGTTCGCGATCCGGTTTGATCCGATCACCGGAAAGCTCTCGATTCCCTATTTAAGACCCCACATGGGGAAACGGGTTCCTTTCTCGCCGGAGCATAACCCGGCGCCGTTCTTCGAGCCGATCCGCCGGATGGCGGGTGAGACCGAACCGGCGACTCCCGGAGAGCAGGGGCCCTGGAGTCTCTGCCCCGGAAGAGCGCCTCGGAAGTTCTACACCATTAACGGCATCACACTTCCGATCACGCTGAAGAAAGCGACCCAAAAAACGCCGGCGATGGTCGATCCCGACGGCTTGCTCTTCGTGTTGGAAGAGGAAGAAGCCGACGTCCGAAAGAACGACGACAAGAAAGTACCGTTGGCGATCCGTGCCAACGTCTACGACTGCGTCGACGTGATCTACAAGAGCAAGATGGTCGATAACGAGCGGGTGGTCCACTCCAACAAGACCAACATTCACCCCCATTTCTTCCAGTTCGACATCACCGCGTCGGACGGGGTGATCATCGGCTTCAACTACGAGCAGTCGGTCCGGCCGTTCACTATCTTAAAGCCGGAAGACAAGGAGAAGCCGCATGAAGGGCTCCCGGTTCCTCAGAACACCACGTTGACCAAAGAGGCGAAGAAAGGCGACAGCTCGATTGAGATCGCCTCCACCGTTCGCCACATCGACGTTCATGGGTCGAAGTTCGATGCCCCCATGTTCCAGCCGGGGATCACGATCGGATTGAGCCTGGACGGCGTCGGCGAGTTCGAGGCGGTCAAGATCAAGGAGATCAAAGGGAACACGGTTGTTCTGGAGCAGCCCCTCAAGGGGAATCACAAGAAGGGAGCGATCGCCAGCCCCGAGTTCGTCCGGTACCGCTGGTATCCCGATGTCGATCTCGGCCTGGTCTTCTGGCACGACCATGTCTTCGGCCTCGACGGCTGGGGCCATGGGCTCTTCGGCTCGACCATCGTCGAGCCGGCCGGATCGACCTACCATGATCCGGTGACTGGAAAAGAGATCCGCAGCGGCATTGTCGCCGACATCCACACGACCGATCCGGTGTCGACCCAGGTGTCAGGGAGCTTCCGGGAAGTGGTCATGCAGATCATGGATTCCAACCCGAGAACGGCCGAGCTGATCACGGCGGATAATCCGATGGCGGGACGTCCTTCCGTCGATGGAACCCCGTCGGCGAAGTATCCGGAACGGCTGAACAAGTCGGCGATGACCTTCCTCAACGGAGGAGAGGCGACCACCGGCGGAGGGTATGGGTTGCGTGTCGAGCCGCTTTCCGTGCGGTTGGCCAACAATCCTGATCCGTCGCAGCTCTTCTCCAGCAAGGTGCATGGCGATCCGGGAACCCCGATGATGAAGGCGTATCTCGGTGATCCGATCGTCTTCCGCGTCATTCAGGGATCGGCCAATGAAGCCCACACCTGGCATGTCAGCGGCCATTGGTTCCCGATGGAGCGGTTCAACGGCGACTCGTTGCCGCGCAACACCTTCCACATCGCCATCGCAGAACGGCTCGATATGGTCATTCCCAATGCCGGCGGACCACAACGGATGGCGGGAGACTATCTCTACTACTCCGGCCGCGCTTCTCACTTTGCCGGAGGGGCGTGGGGAATGATCCGGGTCTTGGACAAGGCCGATAAGAGCCTCCAACCGCTTCCTTCGCGGGAGGAGATTCCGGCTTCTGCAAAAGAGCTCTGTCCTGCAGATGCGCCGGTGAAGAACTTCAGCGTGTCGGCGATCGATTATGCGATGCGCTTTAACCCGGGGATGCCGGAGGTCATGGAAGTCGACTTGGGCCGAAAGGTTTCCACGGCCAACGAGCATGGCAAGGTCTACGTCCTCGACGATGAGGTCACCAAGGTGAAGAGCGGCGCCCTCAAACCGATGCCGCTGACGCTGCGGGTCAACGTCGGGGATTGCATCAAGATCAAACTCACCAACCGGATGGCCAAAGAGCGGGCCGGTCTGCACGCCGACATGCTGGCGTTCGATCCGAAAGATTCCACCGGGGCGAATGTGGGCAACAACCCCGGCGATCAGACGGTGGCCCCCGGCCAGAGCAGAACCTACACCTACTATGCCCATCCGGAATATGGCGAGAACGCCGCCATCATTCAGGACTGGGGGAACGTCGTCGACAATCCGCGAAACGGATTGTACGGCGCCATCCTCATCGGACCGAAGGGGTCGAAGTACCGCGATCCGGTGACCGGTGAGGATATCACGATGAAGAACTCCTGGCAGGCCGATGTGATCGTCGACCGGACCGTTCCGGGGAACGAGAGCAAGATCAACTACCGGGAATTCTCTCTGATGTTCCAAGACGAAGACAACCTGATGGGGACCAGCTTCATGCCGTATGCTCAGAAGGTGGCGGGACTCACCGGGGTGAACTATCGATCGGAGCCGAAAGATTGGTATCTGGAGAACGGCTGCGAGGTCGGGATGATCTTCCGCTGCGTTTCCGACAACAAGAGCGGTCCGACCACGCCGACTCTACAGGCCCATGCCGGAGATCCGGTGATCCTTCATGTCTTCGGCGGCTTCAACGAGCAGGTCGGTGTCTTTGCGCTCGACGGTCATGAGTGGCCGGCCGATCGCTTCAAAGGGGCCCATCTCCACAGCTCTTTTGAATTCGGCGGCACCTCCTATCTTCGGATCGATCTTCGAGGGGGAGCCGGCGGACCGCATCAGCTGCCGGGTGATTACGTTTACATGAATCACCGGGCGGCCTACGTCGATGCGGGACAGTTCGGGTTCCTCCGGGTTCTGCCGAAGGGGGATAAGAAGATTCTCGCCTTGTCTCCCGCCGATCCCGGATTCCGCTTTGCGGAAGAGCAGAAGGGAACCGCTCGGCCGATCTCCACACAGGGAAAGACCGAGTAACCAGATCCATCCTGATGGATTGAAAAGCACGACAAATAGAGGGACTCTCGAGTCCCTCTATTTGTTTGTTCCCGATCTTCAATGGGATCATTGTATAAATTGTGATATGATGTTCGAAATCAAACGTCGTCGATTTCTATTAAGGAGATGAATATGGCGGGTAGCGCGCGCGCTTCTCATTGGAAGAAAGGTGTGCCGGGTATCACGGCCTTACCGCTTTTTTTCGTCGGTCTGGCAATCTTCGGAACCCTCTCGTTTTTACCTTCCGGTTCGACCGGCGTCGGTTATGCCGCAAAGCCGGCCAATCCGGTGAAATGGACTTACACCACCGGAAACACCATCTTTTCCCCCCCGGCGCTCGGCTCCGATGAATCGATCTATATCAGTTCCACCGATACCTACCTCTACGCGCTCGATCCCGGCGGAAAGCTGATCTGGAAGCAAAAAATCGGACCGCTCAAACATGTCACCTTGATGAAATCGGCCCCGGTCATTGCCCGGGACGGAACGATCTATGTCGGATCGACCGATTATCATCTCTATGCGGTGACGTCGAAGGGGGAATTGAAGTGGCGATACAAAGCGGGGCGGGAGGTTCAATCGTCGCCGATCCTGGCGACGGATGGAACGATCTACTTTGGATCGGAAGACGGCTATTTCTATGCGGTTGATCCTGCCGGACGGTTGAAGTGGCGTCATCTCATCGGAGGATCGGTTCAAGATCCAACGGTGGGGAAGGACGGCGTTATTTATCTTGGATCGGAAGAGGGCATTCTCTATGCGTTTCAACCGAATGGGGAGCTGAAATGGCGATTCAAGGCCGACAGCCGCTTGGCCCCGCCAACGCTGGGGCTCGACGGGGCCATCTATGTCGGATCGACCGACGGCTATCTCTACAGCATCTCGCCCGATGGAAAAGAGCGCTGGAAGTTCCGGACGGTCCAAGCGGTCGCGTCGGCCCCTACGGTCGGTCCCGACGGCGTCATCTACGTTGGATCTTCCGATGGTCCGCTCTATGCTCTGGAGCCGAATGGAAAGCTCAAATGGAAGTTCCTGGTCAAGAGCATTATCAATTCAACCCCACGCATTGGTCCCGACGGGAAGATCTTCGTCGGGTCGAACGACGGGTTCCTCTATGCATTTAGCCCGG
>SCUR01000407.1 GCA_004297235.1 Candidatus Manganitrophaceae bacterium
TCGATCGTTCGTTCCCCCGGTTTTGTCTCGGCAAGGCGGAAGATCGCCTCTTGCTCTAAGGCATGGGCGAGCGAACCGAGCGGTGTTTCGTACCAGGCATCGTAGCGAACCGCCAGTTCCTTGAAGTTAATGACACCGTGTGATCCGGATTGCGTCATTGTCGTCCCGCCGGGATCTGAGAGTGCCGTCACGTGCAAAAAGCGCTTACAAGAGGCGCCCGATAGAGAACTATTATCTCTTCATTACTCGATACAGCAAGAAAGGCTTGCCACCTCTTTTGTGAACGACTGGGCCACCAGTTTAATCGACTCCGACAGGGTCGGAAAGACAAAAAGTGTGGAGCGAATATCTCTGATCGTATGCCTGAACTTCACCGCCATCACGGCGGCATGAATGATGTCCGCCGCCCCTGGCGCGAGGAGATGCACGCCGATGACCCGCTCGCTCTCGGCCTCAATGACCATCTTGATATAACCATTGGTTTCATGGATCAGATCGGCTTTAGGAACCACCTTGAATTCCAAGCCCCGGCAGGAGCAGCCGATTCCCATCGCTTCGGCTCTCTTTTCTGTGAGGCCGACGGAGGCGACCTCCGGATGCGTGAAGACGGCGATTGGAACGGAAAGATCATCAAATGTGCGATGACTTCCGGTGAAGGCGTTCTCCGCCGCAATAGAGCCTTGCGAGGCCGCCACCGTTTCCAATGCGATTTTTGAGGCGACATCCCCGACGGCATAAATGTTCTCGTTGCTGGTTCGCATCTCCTCATCGACCTTGATATATCCTTTCTCAGTGATCTCAACACCGGCCCGCTCCAATCCGATCTCTCCGCTATTGGGGGTGATGCCGACCCCCACCAGCAGAACTTCCCCTTCGAATGTCCTTTCTTGTCCATTAACCTCCGCGGTGATGATTTTGACCTTTCCATGCCCGTCTATCCGATTCACCTTTGCACCGGTAATAATCTCAATTCCCTCTTCTTTCAGATATTGGGTAAGCCGTTCTGAAATTGACTCTTCCTGCTCGGGGATAATGCGAGGTTTCATCTCCAGAAGGATTACCCGGGCGCCGAAGTGAGCATACATCTGGGCAAACTCCAGTCCCACAAAGCCGCCCCCCAAGATGATCATTGACTTAGGGACGGATTTGAGTTTCAGCGCCGTCGTGCTGGTGAGAAAATCAACCTCTCGAATCCCTTCGATCGAGGGAATCGTTGGTCTCGCCCCCGTGGCGATGATGAACTTCTCGCCGACGATCTGCTCACCGTTGACCTCGATCTCCCGATCCGAAACAAACCGGCCGGCTCCGGGAACGTAAGTAATGCCCAGACGGGGAATGACATCGGCATATTTGCTCTTCCGCTGTCTTAGGACGAGTTCGCGTTTTTGCGCCATCACCTCTTCAAAATGGATCGCCCCTTCTCCATGATGAACGCCCGAGAAATGGGGGCCCCGATGGTAGTAGAAGTCCTCACCCGCTTTCAACAGATTCTTGGAAGGAACACAGCCGCGATTAACGCAGGTCCCTCCGAGCAGGTCGCGTTCGATGAGAGCAACCGACTTATTGAGTTCCCGCGCTTTGATTGCTGCGGCAAAAGCGCCAGAACCTCCTCCAAGAATAACCAGGTTAAACCGTTTCATAAGGTCCGCTCCAAATCAATATAGACAAAAGCCGCACCGATTGAACACGCATAGCACGTCGCATTTCCCGCAGCTTGCTGCGAAGAGTCTTCAATCGTGCGGGTTCCTCGCA
>SCUR01000408.1 GCA_004297235.1 Candidatus Manganitrophaceae bacterium
GCAGGAACCCTCCATCGGAATTTCTGATCGAACAGTATGCGAAGCATCTTGAGCTGCCAAAGGATTACTTGATTTTGGCGGCCGGTGTTTTTCCGGACGACGTCAGAAAGATCGCGATTAAAGATCCCGAAAAAGCGAACGAGATATTAAAAGCGTTCCGAAAATCTCATCAGTAAAGCGATGGAATGGGTCAGTGATAAATCGGGTCGTTTTGGTCGGCGCCCTCACTATCTTCCAGAGGAATTGGACGCCGAATGTGAGGGTATTGTTTCTGAATTCCTTCACAAGCGGTATGGCGATGTGCGGTTTCCGATCTCGACCGATGACCTGACAGTAATGATTGAGCAGGAAGGAGCGGATGTCGATCTTTATGCCGATCTTTCCGAGGAAGGGCCCGATGTGGAGGGGGTCACCGAATTTGTGCCGGGCCAACGTCCACTGGTGAAGATCGCCAAAAGACTTTCAGAAGACTCCCGAATGGAGAATCGATTTCGGACAACCCTCACCCATGAATTCAGCCATGTTCATTTTCACGGGTTTCTGTGGGAACTGCAACAGGCGACACCCGATATGCTCCGGACGGATTCCAGCGGGCGGCGCGTTTGTAAAAGGGATACGATTGTGACCGCAGCCGCGTATGATTGGATGGAATGGCAAGCCGGCTACGGGTGTGGGGCTCTGCTTATGCCGCGAAGCGTTATGCGCGAGATTGTTTCGGATATTATGGGAAAAGGAGGAGGATATCGAGCGAAGGTGGCTGTCCATTCCGAGGTTGCTCAGGATTTGATTGAAGGGATCGTTCAGAGGTTTTCGGTTTCGAATGACGCCGCGCACGTCAGACTTCTCAAACTGGGGTATATCACCGATGTAGCCACGGATCAAAAAGGATTTTGGGACTGATTTTTTTTGACCATGTACTATGTAGATCAGCGGATTAGCAGATTAAGGGCCGGAAGAGGTCCTGATTCTGCGCGTCCATTAAAAACAATGTACACAAGGAGGTTCAAATGGCTTTTCAGTTACCGTCCCGTGGATTTGTGTTTTGGCCCGTTGGGACAGGAGACAGCACAACGATCGTCGTAAATAAGCAAACGGTTCTCCAGGTGGATCTGCATCATATGATCCAATCGGAGGAGGATGACACCCCGCATATTCCCATCATCGATTATCTCGTTGAACTCCTTCCCAAAGTCGATGGTAAGCCGTATCTCTCGGTCTTTGCCCTGTCCCATCCTGATCAGGATCATTGCCGCGGCTTCGCAGACCTCCTCAAGCGGGTACGAATAGGAGAGTTGTGGTTTACACCGCGGATCTTTAAAGAATACAAGAAAGATCTTTGCCCTGATGCCAAGGTCTTTTGCGAGGAAGCGACACGCCGGGTGAAGAAGATGATCGATCAGGGAGGACTGGTTAAGTCCGGCGATTTGGTCCGGATCATCGGCTATGGAGAATGGCTCAAAGAAAACAAATACGACGGATTCCCCAGCGATCGGCTTACCGTTCCTGGAAATGCAATTACTTCGTTAGACGGGCGTGACTGCAGTTCCCTTTTCCGTGCCTTTGTCCATGCGCCCTTTAAAGATGACGGGTCGGCGGAGCGGAATGAGACAAGCCTCGGTTTTCAGGTGTCCCTGATTGGCGAGAAAACTGCCGGGCATGCCCATGCCCTTCTCTTCGGAGATCTCTCCTATCCCGTGCTTAAAAGGATTTTCACGATCAGCGACGCGGCGAATCTGATTTGGAATGTGCTGCTCTCACCTCATCATTGCTCGAAATCCGCCATGTATTGGAAGGAGGAGGGCGAACAGGAA
>SCUR01000409.1 GCA_004297235.1 Candidatus Manganitrophaceae bacterium
GGTGGCGCGCCTGGAAGAGCGGTTGAAGAAGAATCCGAACGACCTTCAGGGACAGTTGATGGCGGGGCGCTCCTACACGGCGCTCCAACGATGGGAAGATGCGGGGAAAGCATGGCGGAAGGCGCTTGAGCTGGATGAGCGAAACGACGCCGCCCATTATGGTTTGGCCGAGGTGCTGATCCGCACCGCCGACCCGAATGATCGTACTGTTTACCAGGAGGCGTTGGATCATCTCGACAAAGCGCTGATCAATGTCCCTCAAGACCCGTCGGTCCTCTGGGCGCGGGGGGTGGTCCTGATCCACCTGGAGCGATACCCCGAGGCGGACGAAGCCTGGACCGAAGCGTATAAATATATTCCCCCCGGGACGGAGAGCGCCGAATTCGTCAAGAAGGCGCTGCAGGATCTCCGATCGGGACGGGCGCCGCTGTTCTAGACGAGATCGCCTCCTCAGGCGACGCGTTGGAAAGAAGTATACTAAACGAAGGGGGATCGAAGAGGGGCGGGCCTCTTCAGCGACCCCGTGACGGACATTACAAAGAGATGATCAAGAGAACGTTGGCGATCTTTCTCCTCCTTCCGCTGCTCTTTGCCTGTTCGAGGAAGGGGGAAGAGACGAAGAGCCCGCCCGCCGTCGGCGTTGAAGCCGGATTTTTGGCCCCCGACTTCGTGATGAAAAACCTCCGGGGCGGAACCGCATCGCTCTCGCAGCATCGCGGAAAGGTCGTCTTAATTAATTTCTGGGCGACCTGGTGCGGTCCCTGCAAGATGGAGATGCCGTCGATGGAGGCGCTCTACCGAAGTTACTCCAGGAATGATTTTGAAATTCTGGCCGTCTCCATCGATACCCTGGGCGAGCCGCCGGTCCGGCTCTTTGTGGAAGATTTTGGATTTACTTTTCCGGTTTTGATGGACGAACAATTCGAAGTCAACGACCGATACCGGGTCCGGGTCGTCCCGACGAGTATCTTGGTTGACCGGAAAGGGGTGGTCACGGAGCGTTTCCTCGGCGCGAAAGATTGGAATAATCAGGAGAGCCGAGACGTGATCGAAAAACTCATTCGAACGAAGCGCTGACTCTTCGTTCTAACAAGGTCCGGTTCAAATGCAGTCCGCAGAAAATATTTCGCTTTTTATCGCTTTTTCGGCAGGCCTCCTCTCGTTTGTCTCCCCCTGCGTTTTGCCGGTGATTCCGTCTTACATTTCGTATATCACCGGCCTTTCTCTGGAAGAGCTGACCGATTCGGAGGGAAAGGCCCGGGCTCGAGAGGTGGCCATCAAGAACTCTTTGATGTTCATCGGGGGATTTTCGTTTATCTTCATCCTCCTGGGCGCCTCGGCGACGCTGATCGGGCGTTTCTTCCTCATGTATCAGTCGGCCATTCGGCAGATCGGCGGGCTTCTGATCGTTTTCTTCGGCCTCTACATTATGGGCCTGATCAAACCCTCTCTGTTGATGCGGGATGCCCGGTTCCATTTTCAAAGCAAGCCGGCCGGCTATCTGGGGTCGTTCTTGGTCGGAATGGCCTTCGGCGCCGGATGGACGCCGTGCGTCGGGCCGATCCTCGGATCGATTCTCCTTTACGCAAGCGCGTCGGGGTCGGTGGCCACCGGCATCACGCTGCTGACGGCGTATTCTTTGGGACTCGGTTTCCCTCTCTTTCTTTCCTCCCTGGGTGTTCAGTCTTTCCTGGTCTATTTTAAGAAAACGGCCCGATATATGCGCTGGATCTCCGCGACCAGCGGCGTTTTTCTGGTGGTGGTCGGGCTTCTCATCTTCACAAACTCCTTAACCCGGTTAACGTCCTTTTTCACCCAAATCGGCATCGGCTGGTCGATCGGGCAGTAGCGCTTCTCCTAATTTGTCTCGGAGGGTGAGCATGCGGAGTCTGTTCTTTCTGATCTCTTTTTCTCTCCTTGCGCTCTCTCCTCTGCGGGCGGAGGAAATCCCCCGAAGCTATACCTTTTCGGAGCTGGTTCACAAGGAAAAGGGGGCGATCGTCAGCATCCGTTCCGCGAAGCTTGCGAAGGAGGGGGGAGGGCCGCTCAAAGATTTCTTCTCCGTCCCCAGCGACCGGCTGAAGCAGGAGATCCGGGAGGGGAGTCTGGGAACCGGCTTTATTATCGATCCTTCCGGCCTGATCCTCACCAACTATCATGTGATCGCACCCGCCAATCGTCCGGCTGAAGATCTCCTTGTTCGGACCTCCGACCGGAAAGAGTTTCCGGCGCACGTGATCGGTAAAGATCCGAAAATCGATGTGGCGCTGCTCCGAATCGATGGGGGCGGTCCCTTCGCATCGGTCATTTTAGGAGACTCCGACCAGCTCGATATCGGCGAATGGGTCATCGCGCTCGGGAACGCATTCGGCCTCGAAGAGACGGTGACGGTGGGGGTGGTGAGCGGGGTGGGGCGCACGCTCGGCACCGGTCCTTACGACAGCTACATCCAGACCGATGCCGCGATCAATGTCGGGAACTCGGGGGGGCCGCTCTTTAACATCCGGGGGGAGGTGATCGGGGTGAACGCCGCGATCAATGCCGCCACCCAAGGCATCGGGTTTGCGATTCCGATCAATATGGTCCGAAAGATTCTCTCCGCCCTGGAAAAAGAGGGGAAAGTGACCCGGGGATGGCTGGGGGTGATGATTCAACAGCTGACCACCGACTTGGCGAAGGCGTTTAAGCTCAACGATGATCAGGGGGCGTTGGTGTCCGAGGTGATGAAGGAGAGTCCCGCCGAACAGGCGGGTATCGTCCGCGGAGATGTCATCGTGGAGTTCGACGGGAAGAAGGTCGGTCAAATGCATGAGCTCCCCACGTTGGTTGCAGAGACGCCGGTGGGGAAAAGTGTTCCCGTCCGAGTGATCCGCGACGGCGTGCCGATTCAGTTGAAAGTGAAGATTCTTCAGTTGAAAGAAGAGTAATTTAGGAACGGAATACAGGCGTCAGAGGGGAAGGGCGAAAGGCAATGCGTTTCTCCTGCTGAACCCTGAACGCTAACTTCTCGCCGCTCACATGCATTACGATGTCATTATCATTGGAGCCGGCCCCGCGGGGTCCGCAGCGGCCAGCGCCCTCGCGCGAGAGGGACGATCGGTCCTTGTCCTCGAGAAGGAAATCCATCCAAGACATAAATCATGCGGCGGCGGCCTCTCCGCACGGTTACTCCCTTTTCTGGATGCCGATCTGAAGGAGCTCATCGAGCGGGAGATCCGGCGCATCGTGTTCCGCCTTCGGCAAAAAGAGGTTTCTTCCTCTTCCGTTGATCCGGTGGCCTATCTGGTGATGCGTCCCCGATTCGATGCCTATCTCGTCGAGAAGGCGAGAAAGGCGGGGGCGGAAATTCGTGAAAATGCGCCGATGCGCGATTGGTGCGAGATCCCGGATGGAGTGGAGGTCCATCACCGCGCCGGACGGGATACGGCTTCCTTTTTAATCGGAGCGGACGGCGCCACCAGCCGGGTGGCCCGCAAACTCCATCCCCTTTGGAAAAAGCATCTCGCCTTTGCTGTCGAGGCGGAGGCTCCCATGCGAAGCCGGGAGGAAACCGTCTGGATTGACCTTGCGGTTCCGAGGGGATATGGCTGGATCTTTCCCAAAACATCGGGAGCGGCGATCGGGATCGCCGATTTCAAGTCGAAAGTTGAAAAGCCGCAGGGACTCTACCGCGATTTTTTGAAGCGGCACCCCCTTCTTTCTGATGAGGGATCGATCGCGCCGAACGGCGCCACGATCCCGATCTATCGTCGCGCTTCTCCTCCGCTGGCACAAGGAAGGGTTCTCTTGGTCGGAGATGCGGGCGGTTTGGTCGATCCTCTCTTCGGCGAGGGAATTTTTTATGCGATCCGAAGCGGGCAGCTGGCCGCGCAGGCCGTCGTCGCTGCGCTGACCGGAGGCGATGGGGTTCGATCCTATGATCGGGCGGTTCGGACGGCCTTTTACCCCGACTTTGAAACGGCGGGACGAATGGCCAAGTGGATTTATGCTTTTCCAGGTCTTTTTCTAGAGGCGATCCGGCGCCATCCGGGAGCGATGGATCTCTATCTGGGAGTTCTTCGCGGGGAGCGGTCGTACGGTCAATTCTGGAGGGAGGTGCAGTGGGCCTTTCTTCAGAAGTGGATTCCGTTCAAGAATACTGCTGGATGAACCATCCCACCATAAAGATCCCCATCCCCAGCAGCGTAAACTTGAATAAAAATCCCATGCTCCCGTTTTGAACCGCGGAGACGATCAGAGCGTTCAAGACCAAAAGCAACCCGGTCGCTTGAATCACCCGTCCGAGGTAATAAAAAAACTTTCCCATCGATGATCATCCTTCCTTAAGCAGATCCGGAATCTAACATAGCCCCGCTGAAAAATCAATTTGGGCCCGCATTGACGCGCTTTTCTTGACAAATGTCCGACGGCTGTTATAGTTAGCTCGAATCCACTCCCGTATCCGAAGAAGGACGCATGCCGCAACCGCAGCAAAAAAGAAAGATGCTCGGCGAGATGCTCATCGCCGAAGGACTGCTCTCGAACGAGCAGTTGAAGCGCGCGCTGACCGAGCAGAAGACGCACGGCGGCCGGATCGGAGTGGTGTTGAAGAGCCTGGGGCTCGTCACGGAGGACGACATCATTAAGGTCCTCGGAAAGCAGATGGGGATTCATTATGTCGATCTCTCCGGCATCATCATCGAGCCGGAGGTCATCCAGATCATCCCCGAGATGCTGGCCCGTCGCCATCAAGTCATTCCCCTCTACAAAAAAGGGTCGGTTCTTACCTTGGCGATGGCCGATCCGCTCAACGTCTTTGCGATCGATGATGTGAAGCGGGCGACCGGCTCCGAGGTCGAGCCGATGATGAGCAAAGAGTCGGATGTCATGAAGGCGATCGACCGCTACTACTCCGGGACCTCCTCCTTGGAAGAGGCGGCCCGCGAGGCCGACCGTCAGGGGTTCGGAACGGCCGAAGAGGGAGACGCCGTTCTCGAACTCTCGAAGCTGGCAGAGGATACGCCGGTCGTGAAGTTCGTGAATACGATGATCACGCAGGCGATCAAAGAGGGATCGAGCGATATCCACATCGAGCCCGACGCGGATGTGCTCCGCATCCGGTTCCGGCGGGACGGTCTGCTTCGAGAGGTGATGACCGCCCCGCGTAATCTGCAATCGGGGGTCGCCTCCCGCATTAAAATCATGGCCGATCTCGACATCGCCGAGAAGCGCGTTCCCCAAGACGGAAGAATTCAGATGAAGATGGGGGACCGCGATATCGATATCCGCCTTTCAACCCTCCCGACCCTCTTCGGCGAGAAGATTGTGATGCGGCTGCTCGACAAATCGAGGCTGCTCCTTTCTCTCTCCGATCTCGGTTTCTCGAACGAGGCGCTTCAGACCTTTGAGAAGATGATCCAGCGTCCTTATGGACTGGTTTTGGTGACCGGGCCGACCGGGAGCGGCAAGACGACTACGATTTATTCGGCTTTGAAGCAACTAAGCTCGGTGGAAAAAAACATCGTGACGATCGAAGATCCGGTCGAGTATCAGATCAAGCTGATTAATCAGGTGCCGGTCAACACGAAAGTGGGGGTGTCCTTCGCCAACGGACTCCGATCGATTTTGCGGCAGGATCCCGATATCGTGATGGTCGGCGAGATCCGAGATCGCGAGACGGCGACCATCGCCATTCAAGCCGCCCTCACCGGGCATTTGGTTTTATCGACCCTTCACACGAACGACGCCGCCGGAGCGATTGCCCGGCTTGTCGATATGGGGGTCGAGCCGTTTCTGGTTGCATCTTCTCTCATTGGGATTGCAGCTCAGAGGCTGGTTCGAAAAGTCTGCGCTGCCT
>SCUR01000410.1 GCA_004297235.1 Candidatus Manganitrophaceae bacterium
CCCGCTTTCAACTCGTCGGGGACCAATTTCACAACGGTCACTCCGGGTGGATTGTTCCCGATCTTCACCGGGGAACTCTGCACGGGAACCCCGTCGGCATTTCCATTCGAAGGGATCACCTGAACAGAAACAAGATCTCCCTGACGGAATCCCGCCAGAGAGAGAACCGGCTGATCGCCGACCTCTTTTTTGTTGATGAACCACTTGTAACGATAAGTCTCCCGACCGGGGGTCGGATCCTCGGATTGGAGTTGAACAGTCAACACCGATTGGAGATCGGGTGTGGCGGGAACGATCTCAATCCGAGTAATTTTGGGGAGGTGGCTGCCCCCCGCCGCGGGGGAAGAGAGGATGACATCCTCGTTCTGCCGTCCCGCAAAGAGCCAGATCAACCCCACCAGAACAACAACCAACAAGATGAGCCGCTTATTTTTCATTAATGCGCCCATTAATCTGCCCTATCCCGGAAGACCCGTTTCCCGGATTGAACGCTCGTGGCCAGCTTAATTCCCTCGATCTGAACGATCTGCCCCGTACTGCTTTGGACGAAACCGGTCGTGGTATCCTTGCTCACCACCACGTTCACCTTCGAGGCGACCCCGCGTCCCAGGCTCAGGGTCCGGTTGACCGTCGTCCCGGTGACGCCGATGACACTCCCCGAATAAGCGGTCCCGCTCTCAAAGTACATGGCATACAGGGTATTGGTCCCCTGGGAAGCGCAAACATCGGTGTCGGGAGTATAAGTCGTTGCAGCCACAATCCCGCCCAAGACGGTCGACTCGACGATCACCCTTTCCCCATTCGTAAGATCGATAACCCATCCCTCCTTCTCGCCCGAGGAGGGATTGATTACACCGCTCACCAAGCCGTCCAGGGTGGTCGCTCCACAAGAGGCACAGCTTAATGCGCCGCCGACACTCACCGAGATATTCGTCGTATTGAGAAGGGCGGTGCTCGGAACGGTGTTGGTACAATTCGTCCGCCAAGCCCCGTTGTTCCAACAACCGTTCGGACCCGATTCTTTGATTCCGTACATCGCCTGAGCGGAGGTATCGCTCTGGTCGCTGTTCGCGCCGCCGCTGAAAAACCGGCCCGTGCCGAAATAAACCCAGAGCCGGTTGGACTTGTCCATCGAGGCCGTTGGTTTGACGGTCACCGGTTTTCCGGGGTTATAGAAGGTCGACAAGACCCACGTCGTTGCATCCGAGTTCCCATAGGTCAGGAGTCGATACATCTTCCCCTTCCAACCCGACGAATAGTAAGTTTCTCCGATGTAGAACACATCCGTCACATAATTGAGAGGGAGATCGTAGACGGTGGAGTCCCCCATAAAAGCGTACCGATCGGTCAGAGTAATCTTTCGAATCAAGGCCCCGGTCTTCAGATTCACGGCGTAAATCTGACCGTATTCGCTGACGGTCGATTCGAATTTATTATTCGCCGATGCCGGCGCATTCGTCTTATCTCTTTCCCCTTTATAGCTGATCGGACCGGACCCGAAGGTCAAATACCAGGTGGTCGAATTAAACCGCATGATCGAAGGCCAACCGGTGGTGAAGCCCAAGTCGGCCTCTTTGTAAACCCATAAGAGCGTCGGAGTGGCTTCCGGATTGGTGATATCCATCGCGAAATAAGCCGACCGGAACCGATCCTCTCCGCTGTCTGTCGTATCCCCATCCCCGTTGAGATCCGTTTTGAGCAGGCCGCCCCCTAAGCGCATGCTGCCGATGAGGATCGTCCCCCATCCATTCGGGTGAACACATCCCGAATTGCTCAGGTCTGTTGCGCAGATCGCATCGGCCGAAAAAATCTGGGCGTCCACGATTCTCGGCGTACCGTCAACATAGTAGACATGCTGAGAGCTGTCGTAGTCGGTTCCGGTCAGCCACTTCAGGTGCGGAAGGAGTTCCTGAGGGATAAAAGCCCACAGCTCTTCTCCGAGCGGCTTGGATGTCTCCGATCCGTTCGTGAGGGTAAACCAGCCATGCTCCACCACATTCGCGGTGGTGGAGTCATCTCCTTGGTGGAAGAATCCGGCATTGAAGGCGTGCAACATTCCATCATTGGCGCCGACATAGACGACATGTCTTCTGTCTTTGTATTTCTTATAAAAATCGTTGTAACTTGAATCTTGGTTCTTCAAGTCAAATCGTTCCGCCGGAGAGCCGACGGAAATCG
>SCUR01000411.1 GCA_004297235.1 Candidatus Manganitrophaceae bacterium
AAAGGCCCCCTCCGAGAAAGAGGCCGATCAGCGAATTGAGCGGGCCCGGCGGAAACACGGTTGAAGCGGCCAGCAGTCCCAAGACCATGCCGGGAAGGGTGATCACATCGGGCACAATCTGGTGCGAGAGATCGATGAAGGTCACGGCGACCAAGGAAGAAAAAAAGAGGGCATAAATCAGCGCCGCGAAAGAGAGGCCGAAGTGGTGCAATATAAATAGATAACCGGCGCCATGGATGAATTCCACCAGCGGATAGCGCCAAGAGATCGGCGTCCGGCAAGATCGGCACCTCCCTCTCAAAAAAAGAAAGCTCAGGACGGGAATGTTGTCATAAGGCCGGATCGGTTGCTGACAAGAAGGACAATGAGAAAGAGGAAAGGCGATCGATTCTTGCCTCGGCACACGATAAATGCAGACGTTGATGAAACTTCCGATCAACAATCCAAGAATAAAAACAATAGCTTCCAACATAGGGTCCATCCTCGTCGTGGCTAAGTCTAACACAAGATCCCCAGGCCAGCAAGATTTCCCCAACGAGAAGATCGCGACCCTTGAGGCACCACCGGACCCGCCTCCCTCTCTCACGGGGGAAACTCCCTTTGCACGGAAAGAGACTCACCCAGGACCTTCATCGATAAATTCCGGCGCGTTTCCTTGACAAGGGTCTGAAAAGGAAATAGGATAAATTCAATGAATTCCTCGCGCTGGAGCGGGGATTCTTCGACATCGAAGACCTCAAGAGGAGTGATCATGAACATTGCCGTGATCGGCGGAGGAAGTTGGGGAACGGCCCTGGCCCGGCTGCTGGCCCGAAAGGGCCACTCGGTTTCGCTCTGGGTCTATGAAAAAGAGGTGGTCGAGTCGATCCGGCTTCGTCATGAGAATGCGGTCTATCTCCCCGGCGTTCCCCTTCCGAAAACACTCTCTGCGACCAGCAGCCTCAAAGAGGCGCTCCAAAATGCAAAGTGGGTCGTCTTCGCCGTTCCCTCGCACGTCGCGCGCGACGTCCTCATTCAGATGTCTCCGTTTCTTTCTCCGGAAACCCCGATCATCAGCGCAACAAAGGGGATTGAACGGAAGGGCCTGAAGTTCATTTCAGAAGTGATTTGCGAAGCGCTCCGGAGAAAAAACACCGACCGGATCGCCGTCCTCTCCGGACCGAGCTTCGCCAAAGAGGTGGTCCTTGAGCATCCGACCGCCGTCGTCTTGGCGGCCTCCGATACTCGATTGGCCGCTCGCATTCAAAACATTTTTTCAACTCCTTTCTTCCGCCTCTTCTTGAGCGCCGACCTGATCGGGGTCCAACTCGGCGGCGCCCTCAAGAATGTCATCGCCCTGGCCGCCGGCGGCTCGGACGGGCTCGGCTTCGGCTACAACACGAAAGCGGTCTTAATCACCCGGGGTCTCTCCGAAATGGCCCGCCTCGGCTTGGCGATGGGCGCCGATATCAACACCTTCTACGGTCTCTCCGGGATGGGAGACCTCTTTCTTACCTGCAGCGGCACTCTCTCCCGCAACCGGCGGGTCGGCGAAGAGATCGGGAAGGGGGTCCCCCTGCCCCAGATCCTCAAGCAGATGCAAATGGTGGCCGAGGGGGTTCATACCACCGAATCGGCCTATGCGCTCTCGCAGAAATATAAAGTAGAGATGCCGATCGTACGGGAGATCTACCGGATCCTCTTTGAAGGGAAACCTCCCAAACAGGCGGTGATGGATTTGATGAAAATCGCGCGGGGCGGGGAGATTCCGCTGAAGGTCAAGCGGACGAGCAGCCCAGGCAAAGGGGCGGCCGCCCGAGGGAAGAAATGACCTCCGACTTCGGATCTCCCCTCTTGATCATTCTCCTCTTTGCCGGCGGCGTCGCAATTCTTCTCCATGGACTCCAGCTGGTGGGGAGCGGCCTTCAGGATTTGGCCGGAAAAGGGCTGCGGGCCCTGATCACTTCGGTGACCCGGAATCGAATCGTGGCGACCCTCTTCGGCGCTTTTCTCTCCGCCGTCATGCAAAGCAGCAGCGCCACGACCGTCCTTCTGGTCGGGCTGACCCGCGCCGGGTTGGTCTCCCTCCCGCAAGCCATTCCGATCATCCTCGGCGCCGACATCGGAACCACCCTCACGGTTCAGCTGATCGCTTTTCAAGTCCAACGCCTCTCCCCCCTAATCATTGCCGTCGGTTTTTTAATTCAAGCCGTGGCAAAGAGGAAAAAAGCCAAATCGGCCGGCATGGCCATTTTGGGATTCGGATTTATTTTCCTCGCCCTCGGCATGCTGACCCAGGCGATCCGTCCGATTCAATCGGAACCGTGGGTTCAGAATGTCTTCAAATCGGTCGAGGATGCGCCGCTGATCGGCATCGCGGGGGCGGCGCTTCTGACCGCGCTGCTCCACAGCAGCGCGGCGACCCTCGGGATCGCCCTGGCGATGGGAGGAGAGGGGCTGCTGACATTGAAGGGGGCCTTGCCGATTATTCTGGGCGCCAACATCGGGACCTCCGCCCCCGCCTGGTTCGCCAGCTTCGGCGCCTCGACCGAAGCGAAGCGGGTCGCCATGGCCCATGTCCTCTCCAAGCTGATCGGCGCCCTCTTGATCTATCCTTTTCTCTCCCCTTTCGAATCGTGGATCACCGAGACCGCGGCCACCCTTCCCCGCCAGATCGCAAACGCCCACACCTTTTTCAATATCGGCCTCGCCGCCCTCTTTCTCCCTCTGACCGGTCCGCTCTGCCGAGGGATTACCTGGCTGGTCAGCGCCCCGCCGCCCCACGAAGATCCGTCCAAGCCGAAATACATCGACCCGCAGCTGCTGGACTCTCCCCCCTTCGCCTTGGAGCAGGCGGCGCGCGAGGCGCTGAGGATGGCCGGGGTCGTTCAGGGAATGTTCAAACAGGTCCCCCGCATCTTCACCGAGAACGACGAATCGCTGCTCGAAGAGATCGAGCGTCAGGAAGAGGTGGTCGATCACCTCAATCGGGAGATCAAACTTTACCTGACCCGCCTTTCACAGAATGCGCTGACCGCCGACGACTCCGATCGGGAGATGGCGATCTTGGATCTGATCAAGGATCTCGAAAACATCGGCGACATCATCGATAAGAATCTCATCGAGCTGGCGCGAAAGCGGATTTACAGCGGCCGCCGCTTCTCCGGAGCCGGCCTCAGAGAGTTGAACGACTTTCACAAGCTGATCTCGGATGATCTCGATATGGCGATCGACGCGTTCGCGCGGCAAGATCCGGAAATGGCCGAGCGGGTCATCAAGGAAAAAGCGCGCATTCGCCAGCGCGAGCGGGAGCTCTCCACCTCCCACATTCACCGGCTTCATGAGGGAATTTCCGAAACGATCGAATCGAGCTCGATCCATTTGGATATCCTGACCAACTTGAAGCGGATTACATCGCACATCACATCGATCGCCCACACGGTCATCGGAAGAGGCCCCGCCGCCCCATGAATCGCAAATCGCTTGAGACATTGCTAAAAGAGATCCAGGAGGGAAAACGGCCGATCGAAGAGGCGATCGAGCGGTTACGCCACCTCCCTTATGAGTCGCTCGGGTTCGCACGATTGGATCACCATCGAAGCATCCGGCAAGGGATGCCGGAAGTCGTCTTCTGTCCGGGAAAAACCGACGCGCAGGTCCTGGCGATCCTGCAGAAGATCGACGCTTCCGAGGTTCCCGTCCTGGCGACCCGGGTCACCCCGGCGCTCGCGCGGAAGATCCGGAAAAAATTCCGGGGGGCCGACTATCATCCCCTCGCCCGAACCCTTGTCTTGAAGAGAAAGCGGATCGAACGGCGACCGGGGGAGATCGCGCTTCTCACCGCCGGAACCGCCGATCTTCCCGTGGCCGAGGAGGCCCGGGTCACCGCAGAGCTTCTCGGTTATAGGGTCCTCCCCTTTTACGATGTCGGGGTGGCCGGCGTCCACCGGCTGTTGGACCAGCGGGAGAAGATCGAGAAGAGCGATCTGATCATCGTGATCGCCGGGATGGACGGCGCCCTCGCCAGCGTCGTCGGGGGGCTCTTCGGCCAGCCGGTCGTCGCCGTCCCGACCAGCATCGGCTATGGAACGAGCTTCGGCGGGATCGCTCCCCTCCTCACCATGCTCAACTCCTGCGCCGCCGGGCTGGCCGTCGTGAATATCGACAACGGCTTCGGCGCGGCCGCCCTTGCTCACCGGATCTTGAGCAATCGTAAGTAGTTGCACTCCTTGGCAATCCTCCCCCGCTTCTGATAAGATGGAGCCCCGAATCCTTGCAAAGGAGATCGACGTCTGATGAAACGAAAAGTCTTCTTCATGATTCTCGGAATACTTTTTTCTCCCCTCTTTTCGAGGGAGAGCTTCTCGGAAGAAATCGCCGCTTCCGTCGTCTTGGAAGACTTCTCCAGCCCCGATGAACAGGGGCTGCCGAAGGGATGGATCGCGCAAAAAGAGACCCCCGATCCCGCGCAGGTCTACCAGATCAAAAAGGAAGGGGACCGCGTTTATCTCTCGGCCAGCGGGCGGCCCAACCGGCTCTTCAAGAAGATCAAATGGAACCCGATCGAGTATCCCTTTCTGAGCTGGAAATGGCGGATGAAGAAGGTCCCGGTCGATCCACAGAAGGAGCGGCGCGCCGCCGTTTATGTCTCGCTTGATCGCGACTTCTTCGGCATTCCCAAGATCACCAAATATCTCTGGAGCAGCCTGGCCCCGGTCGGAGAAGAGGTCTCCGGCGGCTTTACCGGCGCTTCCACGATCGTCGTCCGGAGCGGCCCGACGCAGGCGGGCGAGTGGGTGACCGAAACGATCAATGTCCTGGAGGATTTCAAGCGGCTCCACGGCGAAGCCCCCTTGGGGGAGGCGTACGGCATCGGCATCATGACGAGCATCGAGGCCGATTTCGCCGACTTCATCGCGCACAAGTAAATCGATTGCGGAGTTCGGAATGCGGATTGCGGAGTTGAAAAAGCAGAGGGTCCATGCGAATCGCCTACTTTGATTGCTTCTCCGGCATCAGCGGCGACATGATTCTTGGCGCGATGATCGATGCCGGTCTTGACGTGAAGGCGCTTCAAGCGGCCCTCTCGAAGCTGAAGCTCCCCGGCTGCAAGATTGAAGTCCATCGCGTCCGAAGGGGAGCGCTCTCCGCCGTCAAGGTCGATGTCCTCAACCGGAAAAACCTTCCCGGCCTCTCCAGCTTTCTTCAGATCGAGCGTCAGATCCGAAAAAGCGCGCTTCCTGAACGGGTTCAAGATCACACGCTGGCGATCTTCAACCGCCTCGCGAAAGCGGAAGCGGCCGTGCACGGCCGGCGGAGACACCGGACCCACCTTCATGAGGTCGGCGAGGTCGATAGTCTGATCGATGTGGCCGGCGCCGTGATCGGCCTCTCCCTCTTAAAGATTGATCAAGTGATCGCCTCCCCGATTCATGTCGGAAGCGGAGAGGTCCAAACCAGAGCGGGCCTTTTTCCCGTCCCGGCCCCCGCCACGGCGGCCCTTCTGGAAGGAGCGCCGGTCTACGCGACCGGCCTGCGGGGAGAGTTGACCACCCCGACCGGGGCGGCCATTATTACGACCCTCGCCTCGTCGTTTTCCCCCCTCCCTCCGATGACGGTCGAGAAGATCGGCTACGGAGCCGGGCACGCGGAGCGGACGACGCCGAATCTCCTCCGGCTCTTCATCGGCCGCCGGGAATCCCCCTGGTCGGAGGATGAAATCGTTCAGATTGAAACCAATATCGACGACATGAACCCGCAGATGTACGAGCATGTCATCGACTCTCTCTTCCAGGCCGGCGCCCTCGACGTCTTCTTGACCCCCATCATCATGAAACGGAGCCGGCCGGCGATCCTCCTCACCGTTCTGAGCCCCATCCCCGCCCAGGAGAAGATCCTTCAGACGCTGTTCAGC
>SCUR01000412.1 GCA_004297235.1 Candidatus Manganitrophaceae bacterium
GCTCTTCCGATCTAAACTGCAATACAACCATGCCGGACTGACCAACGGGACGCCTTATTATTATGTCGTAACCGCCGTGGTGGGGGGCGTGGAGACGGCACCCTCGGCGATGGTCTCCTCTCAGCCGGCGGTGAAAGACAATAGTCCGAATGTCCCGCCGGATGGAGTCAAGGTGACGACGGGAGACGGCCAGAATACGATTCGCTGGAATATCGTCTCCGGTGCAACCTATAACCTCTATCGTCAGACGACACCGGGCGTAGCCATCGGGGGGACCCCCTTCCAGGCGGGGCTCCCGGCGGCCAATTTCACCGATACGCCCATTTCCAACGGAACGCCGGCTTATTATGCCGTGACCGCAGTGATCAACAATGTCGAAAGCGCCGCTTTGACGGAAGTCTCGGCGACCCCTGTTCGGATGACCGCTCTTTATGTGGGGACCGGCGGAGGGGGCGTCTTCTCCAGCGGTCCGGCGGGGGAGTTTCGCAAGGCGAGCAATACCGACCTCGGCACGGGAGACGGCTTGGATATTTCTTCGCTCCTGATCGACCCGACCGTTTCGCCCTCCAGTCTTCCGACCCTCTATGCCGGGACGCGGGGAGGGGTTTATCGGAGTGTCGACGCCGGCGAAAGTTGGGATTCCAATAACACCGGTCTGACGGAGCCGGCGGTTCTGAGCTTGACCCTGGGACCGGGGGGAATTCTCTATGCCGGGACGCCGGCCGGAATTTTCAAAGGAGTGACGGACGGGAGCGCCCCGTGGACGTCCATCGGCATCCCCTCGATGGGATCGGTGACATCGATCGCCGTCGATCCGGCCGATTCGCAGACGATTTATGCGACCAGCGCGACCGGCGGGATTTTCAAAAGCGCCGATGGCGGGGCAAGTTGGTCGGCGATCAACCAAGGGCTGACGACGACCGACATCCGATCGATTCTGGTCCACCCGCAAGACCGAAACCTTCTCTATGCCGGGGCCGTCGGCGTCCTTTTCAAAAGTGTCAACGGGGGAACTCAATGGACGCCGATCGATCTCGGGAGCTTGGAAAACGTCTCGAACGCCCTCCCGACCGCGTCGGTGAAATCGATCCTCTCCGAATCGAACGGAATGCTCTATGCCGGCGGTTCGGCCGGAGTCTTCAAGAGCGTCAATCAGGGGAAGAGTTGGACCGCGATGAACACCCGGCTCGCCTCCCGCGAGGTTCAAGCCTTGGCGTTCGATCCCGATCAGCCGGGGATCCTCTATGCGGCGCTCGCCGGCGACGGGATCTACAAAAGCCTCGATGGCGGCGCCAGTTGGCGAGAAGAGAATGGGCCGGCAGGGCAGCAGATCACCAAGTTTGTGACCACCCTGATCGTCGATCCCGGCCAGCCGACCCGCCTCTACGCGGGGACGTCCGGCGGCGGTGTCTTCCGGGGAACGGTCGGGTTGAACGGGCATCTCTCCTGGTCGACCATGAATGCCGATGCGAATGCGACATTACCGACCGGCGGCGTCTACAGCCTCGCAATCGTTCCGGGGAGTCCGCCGACCCTCTATGCCGGGATGTTCCAGAACGGCCTCTTCAAGGTCGTCGATGACGGCTCCGATACCTGGTTCCGGGTCAGCGACGACTTGGCCGACCGGAGCATCAACGCGCTGGCCGTTCATCCGCAGCTTCCGTCGGTGCTCTTCGCCGGGATCACCCGAGGCCTTTATAAGAGCGGCGACACCGGTGCGAACTTTAATGTCGTCTCCGACCTGGAGAAGTTCGATATCCACTTCATCACCTTCGATCCCGCCGTTGCGCCGTTCGGATCGGGATTGTATGCCGGCACCGACTCGGGGGTTTTTAAGAGCACCGATCAAGGGGACCATTGGAGTCCGCTCGACGATGGGATGGCCTCACCGGTTTATGCGATCCTGGTCGATCCGCAGCAGAGCAATATCGTCTATGCCGGAACGATCGCCACCGGGATTTATCGGAGGACCCAGTGATCGGGAAGGTTCGATCCGATCGGTTCCCCCCCCTCTTCCCCGCTCTTCGATCCAAGCAAAAAGGCTTCACCTTTCTCGCCGTGATGTTCTCGATTGTCTTGATCGGGATCATCATCGGCACCGCCGCCCGGCAGCTGGCCACCGTTGCCAAACGGGAGAAGGAGGCCGAGCTCTTGTTCCGGGGCCAGGCGATCCGGAGGGGGATCGAGCTCTACTATCGAACCAGCCGGGCCGGTTTTTCGCAGTATCCTCGCTCCCTGGAAGAGTTGATCAAAGATCCCGGCTCACCGGGGATCCGGCGCTATTTGAGAAAGCTTTACGCCGATCCGATCACCGGGGGAGAGTGGGTCCTCATCCGTGACGGAAGCGGACGGGTGAAGGGGGTTCGCAGCGCCAGCGAAGAGGCTCCCCTCAAGGTGGCCCGCTTTCCGGAAGAGCTCAAGAGTTTCGAGGAAAAAAAGAAATACTCGGAATGGGTCTTCGAGTACAACCCCCAACAACAGGTGACCCCCAACACGCCGCCGTCGAAAGTGCCGGTCCCTCCCGCGACCCCCTCGGTCCCTTCATCGACACCGCTCCACCCCTAGCGATTCCGTTCCGCCGTTTTAACCGATCTATCCGCCGGGTCCGCCGGTCGAATCTTGCCTGCA
>SCUR01000413.1 GCA_004297235.1 Candidatus Manganitrophaceae bacterium
ACCCGATGCTCGGCTTCCGCGGCGCCTCGCGCTACTATCATCCGAAATACCGGGACGGCTTCGCCCTGGAGTGCCGGGCGATGAAGAAGGTCCGCGACGAGATGGGACTGAAGAATGTGAAGCTGATGGTCCCCTTCTGCCGAACCGTGGAAGAGGGAAAGAAGGTCATCGCCGAGATGGAAAAGCACGGCCTGCGCCGCGGCGAGGGCGATCTGGAGGTCTACGTCATGTGCGAGATCCCCAGCAACGTGCTGCTCGCCGACTCCTTCGCCGAGGTCTTCGACGGCTTCTCGATCGGCTCCAACGACCTGACGCAATTGGTCCTGGGGGTCGATCGCGACTCGGCGATCGTCGCCCCGATCTTCGACGAGCGGAACCCGGCGGTCACAAAGATGATCGCGGCCGTCATCCGGGCGGCGAAGGCGAAGGGACGCAAGATCGGGATCTGCGGCCAAGCCCCGAGCGACTATCCGGAGTTCGCCCGCTTCCTGGTGGAGGAGGGAATCGACAGCATTTCGCTCAACCCCGACGCGGTGATGAAGACCACGCTGATGATTCTGGAAACCGAGCGGGCGCGGGCGGCATGAAATAAATTCAATCAAAGGAGGATCCGCCATGAAAGCACTTGTCTATCACGGTCCGGGCAAACGGGCCTGGGAAGAAAAACCGAAACCGACGATCCAAGCACCGACCGATGCCATCGTGAAGATCACGAAGACGACGATCTGCGGGACCGACCTCCACATCCTCAAGGGAGATGTCCCGGAGGTCACCGACGGCCGCATCCTCGGCCATGAAGGGGTCGGCGTCATCGATCAGGTCGGCGGCGCCGTCGGAAGCTTCCGCGCCGGCGACCGGGTCCTGATCTCCTGCATCACCTCCTGCGGGCGCTGCGCCAACTGCAAAAAGGGAATGTATTCGCACTGCGAAAACGGCGGCGGATGGATTCTCGGCCACACGATCGACGGCACCCAGGCGGAGTATGTCCGGATCCCCTTCGCCGACACCAGCCTCTACAAAATCCCGGAGGGGGTCGATGAGGAAGCGCTGACGATGTTGAGCGACATCCTCCCGACCGGCTTCGAGTGCGGGGTGTTGAACGGGAAGGTGAAACCGGGAGACGTCGTCGCCATCGTGGGGGCGGGTCCGATCGGCCTCGCCGCGCTGACCACCGCGCAGCTCTACTCCCCCGCCGAGATCATCCTGATCGACGTCGACGACAACCGCCTCGACGTCTCGAAGAAGTTCGGGGCGACGAGGACGATCAACAGCGGCGACGGCCGGGCGGTTGAAAATGTCCTGGGGCTGACGAACGGGAAGGGGGTCGATGTCGCGATCGAAGCGGTCGGCATCCCGGCGACCTTCGAGCTCTGCGAGAAGATCGTCGCCGCCGGCGGTCACATCGCCAACATCGGCGTCCACGGGAAGCCGGTCACCTTCCACATCGAGAAGCTCTGGTCCCACAACATCACCCTCACTACCCGCTTGGTCGATACCGAGACCACCCCGATGCTGCTGAAGATGGTCAAATCGGGAAAGCTGCAGCCGAAGCAATTCATCACCCATCGCTTCAGCCTGAACGACGTGATGAAGGCGTACGATACGTTCGGGAATGCGGCGAAGGAGAAGGCGCTCAAGGTCGTCATGGCGGCGTAACGGATCGCTGTTATTCGCGGGGGCACAGCCTGCTGTGCCCCCGATGGACACTCAACGGGCGAAGAGCGCAGACGGCGAACGTCTGCGAGTGCGATGAAAATGGACCGAAAGAAGCCGGCGCCTCCGTCGTCTCGGAAGGGAAGCCGTCCGATCTCCGAGATCGTTCGAAGCAGCCTGCGCGATGCGGTCTTCGGAATGCAGGACGGCCTCATCTCCACCCTCGGCGCCCTGACCGGAATCGCGAAAGGCACCGAGAGCAGAACCGCCGTGATTATTTCCGGAATCGTCATTATTGTGGTTGAATCGCTCTCGATGGCGGCCGGCGCTTACCTCTCTTCCAAATCGCAGCGGCAATATCTCCAGCGCCTTCTTCGGGAGGAAGAGGAAACGATCGCCAGAGATCCGGAGGGAGAGCGGCGGGAAATCTGGGAGATGTATCGCGCGCGGGGCTATCTCGACGCGGAAATCGAAATGATCGCGAATCGGCTGCTGAGCGACCGGGCGCTTCTGCTGGAGGACATGGCGCATAAGGAGCTCGGCATTTCCCCGACCAAGCTCGAAAATCCGGCGGGCAATGCGCTGGTGATGGGGATCGCCTATATCCTCGGCGGTCTCGTTCCAATCCTTCCCTATCTGGCGCTTTCAATCGACGCGGCCATTCCGGTTTCCATTCTCGGCACCTTCCTAACCCTGTTCCTCTTTGGAGGGTTGAAGGGACGCCTCACCCGGCAGGTCTGGTGGCGCAGCGGTCTTGAAATGGTCGTCATCGCCGGAATCGCGGCGGTCGCGGGATATCTCGTCGGGCAGCTTGCCAACCTCTGGCTCAGGTGAATATAATGAACCGACCGCCGAAATGGAGCGCTCATGTCCAAGATCAAACCGAGACAAACATCCCATCCGCCGGAGCGGGAGCCGGCCCATGATCTCCTTCGCGCCCGGCACCATCCTCTCGATCTCTTCTTCTCGCCGAAAATGGTCGCGCTGATCGGCGCGACCGAAACCGAAGGGAGCGTCGGCCGGACGATTCTCCGCAACCTAATCGGCAGCCCGTTCGGCGGGGTCGTCTTTCCGATCAATCCGAAACGGGCCAGCGTTCTGGGGATCAAAGCTTATCCGAACATCGGATCGGTGCCGGAGCCGGTCGATCTCGCCGTCATCGCCACCCCGGCGAAGACGGTGCCGGGGGTCATCCGCGAATGCGTCGAGGCCGGGGTGCGGGGGGCGATCATCATCTCGGCCGGCTTCAAAGAAGCGGGGGCGGCCGGGGTGGAGCTGGAGCGACAGATTCTCGCCGAGGCGCGGCGGGGGAAGATGCGGATCATCGGTCCCAACTGCCTCGGAGTGATGAACCCGCTGACCGGGCTCAACGCGACGTTTGCAGGGACCATGGCGCGGGCCGGAACGGTCGGCTTCATCAGCCAGAGCGGGGCCCTCTGTACGGCGATCCTCGACTGGAGCCTTCAGGAGATGGTCGGCTTCTCCGCCTTCGTCTCGATCGGATCGATGCTCGATGTGAACTGGGGCGATCTGATCGACTACCTCGGCAACGACCCGCGGACGCAGAGCATCGTCCTCTACATGGAGTCGATCGGCGACGCCCGCTCGTTTCTCTCGGCCGCCCGGGAAGTCGCGTTGACGAAACCGATCATCGTGATTAAAGCGGGGCGGACGAAGGCGGCGGCGAAAGCGGCCGCCTCCCACACCGGGGCGCTGACCGGAAGCGATGAGGTGCTGCATGCGGCGTTTCGCCGCTCCGGCGTGCTGCGGGTCAACAACATCGCCGATCTCTTCTACATGGCCGAGGTGCTGGCCAAACAGCCTCGTCCCAAGGGACCGCGGCTGACGATCGTGACGAACGCCGGCGGCCCGGCGGTGCTCGCCACCGACGCGTTGATTCTCACCGGGGGAGAGCTGGCCGAACCGGCGCCGCAGACGATCGAGGCGCTCAATCAGCTCCTCCCCCCCCACTGGAGCCGCGGGAATCCGATCGATATCTTGGGCGACGCCAGCGCCGAGCGCTACGCCCAGGCGGTGGAGATCGCCGCCAAGGACCCGAACAGCGACGGCCTCCTCGCCATCCTCGCCCCGCAGGCGATGACCGATCCGACCCAGACCGCCGAGCGGTTGAAAGCGTTCGCCCGGCTCGACGGAAAACCGCTGCTGGCGAGCTGGATGGGAGGCCCCGACGTCGCCGCCGGGGTCACGATCCTAAATCGCGCCGGGATCCCGACCTTCTCCTACCCCGACACCGCCGTCCGCGCCTTCAACTACATGTGGCGCTACAGCTACAATCTCCGGAGCCTCTATGAAACGCCGGTCCTCGCTGCGGAAGAAGGAATCGATCACGCCGCCGCCGAACGGCTGATTCAGACGGTCCGCAAGTCAGGTCGAACCCTTTTCACCGAGTTGGAATCGAAGCAGCTCCTCGCGGCTTACAACCTTCCGACCGTCGAGACGCGAATCGCAAAGAGCGCGGAAGAAGCGGTTCAGATCGCCGGAAAGATCGGCTATCCGGTCGTCGTGAAACTCCACTCCGAGACGATCACACACAAAAGCGACGTGGGAGGGGTTCAGCTGAACTTGACCGGCGCCGCCGCCGTCCGGCGGGCCTACCGGGCCATCGAGAAGAGCGTCCCGGCGGGGGACTTCCTCGGGGTCACGGTTCAACCGATGATCGCGCGCGACGGCTATGAGCTGATCTTGGGGAGCAGTCTCGATCCGGAGTTCGGCCCCGTGTTGCTCTTCGGTGCGGGGGGAACGCTGGTGGAGGTTTTCCAAGATCGCGCGTTGGGCCTCCCGCCGCTGACCACGACGCTGGCGCACCGGATCATGGAGCAGACCAAGATCTTCACGGCCCTCAAGGGGGTGCGGGGAAAACAACCGGTCGATCTTACTCAGCTTGCGCAGCTGCTGGTCCGGTTCAGCCGCCTGGTGGTCGAGCAGCGATGGATCAAGGAGATCGACATCAATCCCCTCCTGGTCTCGCCGGAGCGCCAGGTCGCGCTCGACGCCCGGGTGGTGGTCCATGGGAAAGAGGTCCGGGAAGAAGCTCTCCCCAAGCCGGCGATCCGTCCTTATCCGACGCAGTATGCCGGCCAATATACCTTCAAGGATGGAACGCCGGTGACGATCCGGCCGATCCGGCCGGAGGACGAGCCGTTGATGGTCCGGTTTCACCAGACCCTCTCCGACCAGAGCGTCTACCTCCGCTACTTTCAGACGTTGAAGCTGAGCCAGCGGACCGCCCACGAACGGCTGACCCGGATCTGCTTCATCGATTACGACCGCGAGATGGCGCTGGTCGTGGAGCGCAAGGATCCGAAGACGGCGGGGCGTGGGGACATTGGAGAACGGAGTGGCGTTGATCCACACGCCTCTCCACCGCACAGGCCCCCACCTGCAGAAGACCGGGAGATTCTGGGCGCCGCCCGGCTGACCAAAATCTATGGAACGGAGGAGGCGGAGTTTGCCATCTTGATCAGCGACCGCTACCAGTGCCAAGGGCTCGGGACCGAACTGCTCCGCCGGCTGATTCAGATCGGGCGCGACGAGCATTTGAAGAAGATCCGCGCCGACATCCTCCCCGACAACACCGCCATGCAGCGGATCTGCAAGAAGCTCGGCTTTCGTCTCCGGCACAAGGTGGGCGATCCATTGGTCGCCGCCGAGTTGGATCTCTGATCGTTCCGTCGATTTTGTAGCCCGACGTAGAAACGTCCCGCCGGGACGTCTCTACGGACGGACCGACAGGAGGGGGGCCGGCCTCTCCCTAACGACACAATATATCGGGTTCAGGAAAATATGCCTCCGAAAGTCTCCGTCGGACGCCAGATCGGCGCCGCCTCCATCAACATCGACAGCTATCGTCCGCTCGTCGGGGACGACCTGATCGACGAGTTGGCGGCGCTGGCGCGCGGGCTGAAAGGGGTCCGGATCTGCCATCTGAATTCCACTTCCTTCGGCGGCGGGGTCGCCGAATTGCTCTCGCGCTATCTTCCGCTGCTGCAAGCGCTGGGGCTCTCCGCCGACTGGCGGATCATCCACGGCAGCCCGGCGTTCTTCTCGGTGACCAAGGCCTTCCACAACGCCCTGCAAGGGGCGCAGTGCGATCTGACCGAGGAAGACCGATCGATCTATCTCCAAGTCAACGAGCAGAGCGCCAAGCTGATCGGTCGCGACTACGACGTCTACATCGTCCACGACCCGCAGCCGGCGGCGATCCGTCACTACATCGGCGCAAACCGGGAGAAATGGATCTGGCGCTGCCATATCGACAGCTCCTCCCCCGCTCCGAACGTGAGTCAATTTCTGAAACCCTTTATCGAAAGATATGACGCGCTCGTCTTCACGATGGCGGAGTTCCTCCTCCCCGGCCTTCAGATCAAGCGGGTCGCGTTTATCCCTCCCGCCATCGATCCGCTCGCGACCAAGAACATGGAGCTGCCGATCGACCTCTGCAAGCGGGCGATGGCCGACTCCGGCATCGACCTCGCCCGACCGCTGTTGGTCCAGGTCTCCCGATTCGATCCCTGGAAAGACCCGATGGGGGTGATCCGCGCCTATCGGCTGGTGAAAGAGGCCCTCCCGGGGATTCAGCTGGCCCTGATCGGCGGCATGGCGGGGGATGACCCGGAAGGCTGGAATCTTTTGGAGCAGATCGAAGAAGAGTCGGCCCGCGACCCCGACCTCTTCATCTTTACCAATCTCGGCGGGGTCGGGAGCATGGAGGTGAACGTCTTCCAGCGCGGCTGCGACCTGATCATTCAAAAGTCGATCCGGGAGGGCTTCGGCCTGGTCGTCTCGGAAGCGCTCTGGAAGGAGAAGCCGGTGATCGCAGGCCGCGCCGGCGGCATCCCGATGCAGTTCCCGGAAGAGTATCATCGCTACCTGATCGACACGGTCGAAGAATGCGCCGATCGGGTCCTAGACCTCCTGAATCGGCCCGGCGAGCGGGGCAATTTCGGACGGACGGGGCGCGAACATGTCCGGCGGCACTTCCTCCTGCCGCGCCTGCTGCGGGATGACCTGCGGCTCATCAAAGAGCTTCTCTAATCGATCGGACGGCCGCCGTCGCGTCGCGAGACAACACCCCCTTCGGGGGATTGCCGATATCCCCCCTTCCCATTACACTGGCAATGAGGCCACCGGTTCAAGCCAAGCGTTTTTCCTCCACCGGAGCGACGTGAAACAATACAAGCGACTGGACCGAAAAACCGATCTCACCGCTCGAAAGGACATCCCCCCGGAGCTCACCTTCTTAGGCGCCACCGGGACGGTCACCGGGTCGAAGTCGCTTCTGACCGTCGGCGATCGAAAGATCTTAATCGACTGCGGTCTCTTCCAAGGATTCAAGCAGCTGCGACTTCGAAATTGGGAGTTGCTTCCGGTGGAGCCGCGGGAGATCGACGCGGTCCTTTTGACCCACGCCCATCTCGACCATAGCGGCTATATCCCCCTGCTCGTGCGGGACGGCTTTGCCGGGAAAGTGTACTGCACCCCGGCGACGCGGGATCTCTGCCGGATTCTCCTCCCCGACAGCGGCTATCTGCAGGAAGAAGACGCGGCGTACGCCAACCGCCATCACTTCTCCAAGCATGATCCGGCCCTCCCGCTCTACACCCGGGAAGACGCGGAGCGGTCGCTCCATTCTTTCCGGACCGTCGCGTTCGGAAAAGAGTTCGATCTGGGAGAGGGGCTGACTTTTCAATTTATCCCATCCGGACACCTTTTGGGAGCGGCGCTGACCCGCCTTCAGCGCAACGGAACCTCGCTCCTCTTTTCGGGAGACCTCGGGCGTCCGAACGACTTGCTGATGGCCCCGCCGTCGGTGATCCGCAAGGCCGATTATCTCATCGTCGAATCGACCTACGGCGACCGGCCCCACGATCCGGACGATCCGAAAAAGAAGCTGGCCGAGATCATCAACCGGACCGCCGCGCGGGGCGGGGTGGTCGTGATCCCCGCCTTCGCGATCGGCCGCGCCCAGACCCTCCTCTATGCGATTCATCTCCTTAAAGAGGAGCGGGCGATCCCCGACCTTCCGGTTTTCCTCAACAGCCCGATGGCGATCGAAGCGACCGGTCTCTACTACGAACATTTGGGCGAACATCGGCTCGACGAGGCGCAATGCCGGGCAATGGCCCGCGCCGCGACCCTGGTCCATACGGTGGAGGATTCAAAAAGGGTGAATGCCCTCCGGGAACCGATGGTTTTAATCTCGGCCAGCGGGATGGCGACCGGCGGGCGGGTGCTCCATCATCTGAAAACCTTCGCCCCGGACGAGCGGAACACGATCCTCTTCGCCGGGTATCAGGCGGGCGGAACGCGCGGCGCGGCGATGGCGGCGGGGGCGAAAACGATCAAGATCCACGGCGAATATATTCCGGTCCGGGCCGAGGTGATCGCCCTCGATCAGTTCTCGGCCCACGCCGACGCCGATGAAATCCTCGACTGGCTCGGCCGATTCGAGACCCCGCCGAGGGAAACCTTCATCACCCACGGCGAGCCCTCCGCCGCCGACGCCCTGCGCCATCGGATCGAGGAGAAACTCCACTGGCGCTGCCGGGTGCCGGACTATTTGGAAACCGTTCACTTGGAGAACACGTAAGGCGTTAGATGCCGTGAGGCGACAAAGAAGGAAACGTGAGGCGTAAGGGGTCAGATCAAAAGGTTTAAAATCTTTTACCCTTCACGCCTAACGCCTCACGCCTAACGTGTTTAAAGCGATGAGCCTGATCGACCCAAAACATCCCTCCCTCAAAGCCCGGCGGTTCGGGATCGATACCTATCAAGAACCGGTCATCTACATGCGCCGCGACTGTCCGATCTGCCGGTCGGAAGGATTCGAGGCGCTCTCGCGCATCCAGGTCGACAACGGCCATCGCTCCATTCTCGCCACCCTTAACATCGTGACGTCCGACCTCCTCACGCCGGGGGAGGTCGGACTCTCGGAGGCGGCCTGGCGACTCCTGGGGACGACGGAGGGGAGCCCCGTCCTCCTCTCCCATCCGCCGCCGCTCGAATCGCTCAGCCATGTCCGTGCGAAGGTCTACGGAAATCGGCTCTCGGAAGAGGCGATGGCCTCGATCGTGCGCGATGTCGCGGCGGGGCGCTACTCCGACGTCCACCTCTCCTCGTTCGTCACCGCCTGCGCGGGAGAGCGTCTGGATCTGGACGAGATGATCGCGCTCACCCGGGCGATGATTGCGGCCGGCGAGCGCCTCCGGTGGAATCATGCGCCGGTGATGGATAAACATTGCGTCGGCGGCCTGCCGGGAAACCGGACGACGCTGCTGATCGTTCCCATCGTCGCGGCCTTTGGATTGACGATGCCGAAAACGTCCTCGCGGGCGATCACCTCCCCCGCCGGAACCGCCGACACGATGGAGACCCTGGCGCCGGTCATCCTCGACGCCGCCGCGATGCGGCGCGCGGTGGAACAGGAAGGAGGCTGCATCGTCTGGGGGGGCGCGGTCCGCTTAAGCCCCGCGGACGACATCCTAATCCGCGTGGAGCGGCCGCTCGATCTCGACAGCGACGGGCAGATCGTCGCCTCCATCCTCTCGAAGAAGGTCGCCGCCGGATCGACCCATGTCGTCATCGACATTCCGGTCGGCCCGACCGCCAAGGTCCGCACCCCACAAGCGGCGGAGCTGCTCCGCGGCCGCCTGGAGAAGGTGGGGGAGGCGGTCGGCCTCCAGGTCAGGGTCGTCGTCACCGACGGCGCCCAGCCGGTCGGCCGGGGGATCGGTCCGGCGCTGGAAGCGCGAGATGTCCTTGCCGTGCTGCGGGGGGAGAGCGGGGCGCCGCCGGTCTTGCGCGAGCGGGCGCTTCAGATGGCCGGACGCATCTTGGAGCTTTCAAAGCGGGTGGGCCGAAAAGAGGGGTATCCGATCGCCCGGGCGATCCTCGACGACGGCCGCGCCTGGCGGAAGTTTCAAGCGATCTGCAAAGCCCAGGGGGGGATGCGAGAGCCGCCGAAGGCGGCCTACACCCACACGGTGACGGCCGATCGAGCGGGAGTGGTCGTTCGGATCGACAACCGCCGGTTGGCGCGCGCGGCGAAGCTCTCCGGCGCGCCGAAGGCGGCGGCGGCCGGATTGGAACTGCACACCCCCCTTGGCGTGCGGGTGGAGAAAGGCCGGCCGCTCTTTACGATGCACGCCGAAAGTCCGGGTGAACTGGCGTACGCTTTAAGGTATGCCGAGAGTCAGACCGACATCCTCCAGATCGAGGAGCCCTCATGAACAACACCCTCCTGCTCCCTCTTCCCGGCAACGACAGCCTCGCCGACGCGCTGGCGACGCGGATCGACGCGGAGATCGGAAAGGTCACGGTCCGCCGGTTCCCCGATCGCGAATCGTACGTGCGGATCGAAAGCCCGGTGGAGGGGCGCACCGTCCTCCTCTGCTGCACGCTTGACCGCCCCGACGACAAAATCATGCCGCTTCTCTTTCTCGCGGAAGCGGCTCGGGATCTCGGCGCGGAAAAGGTGGGGCTGGTCGCCCCCTATCTCGCCTACATGCGGCAGGACCACCGCTTCCAGCCGGGGGAGGGGATCACCTCCTTCTATTTCGCTCAGCTCCTCTCCAGCGTGGTCGATGGATTGGTGACGGTGGACCCGCACCTTCACCGGCATCGATCGCTGGAAGAAATCTACTCCATCCCCTGCCGCGCGGTCCGCGCCGCCCCCGCGATTTCAAATTGGATCCGCACCCATCTCCCCCGGCCCTTGCTGATCGGCCCCGATCGGGAGAGTGAGCAGTGGGCGGCCGCCGTCGCCGCCGGCGCCGGCGCACCCTATCTGATTCTCGAGAAGATCCGCCGCGGCGATCGAGAGGTGGAGATCTCCCTTCCGATGGCCGATCGCTGGCGCGATCGCACACCGGTCTTGATCGACGATATCATCTCCTCCGGCGGCACGATGATCGAAGCGGTCGGCCAGCTGCGGCGGGTCGGCCTCCCCCCGCCGGTCTGCATCGGCGTGCATGCCGTCTTCGCCGATCAGGCCCATGCCGATCTCCTCGCCTCCGGCGCCGGCCAAGTGGCCACCTGCAACACCATCCCCCATCCCTCGAACCGAATCGACATCGGTGACCTCCTCGCGGAGGGAATCCGCTCCCTCCTGACGTTGCCCCCCTCTTCCCCGGAGTAGCCCCTCCGCGCCTGTCCAAACTGTCTACCCCCTTAAACATTCAGACATCGCACCTGCTGTGCCTCTTCGTCATCGATGATTCGAACTCTCCGTAATCATTCGCAAAGGAGAACATGACGGATTGGCATCAATCCTGCTCTTCTAAAAAGCAAGGGGGCGAACCCAGGGCCGAAGGAAGAGAAACCGCGTGGGGGTGGCCCCGCTGTAGAGAAAGCTCCCCCTCCGCGCACACAACATTAGAAGGAGAGGAGGCGGTTTGATGAGACCGACCGCGCAGAAAAAAACACCGGCATGGACGGGGGTCGCACTGGTGCTGACTCTTCTGGCGACAGGAACAAGCCGCGCCGTCGCGGCGGAGAATGCTCCGCCATCCATCCGCGCAGAAGCGGAAGACGCCCTTCTCTACCGAGGAAGTCTCCACTTCACCGAGCAAGGCGCAGAGTCGGCTCAACCCAAGATGAGAAAAATGGAAACGATGCAAAAACAGGCCCTGTTGCAGAAGGAGACGGGTCCCTCCACCCGCCTCTTTCACGTCGGCGCGAACCACTCCGCCGACCGTGGATTTCTCCCCTACAGCGGGGCCTCTCTTTTTTTCTTTGATGATGCGATCCCATTTGCTCCAGGCGCCCTCCCCTTCTCTCAATTCAGGATGATCCTCTTTCGCCTCTTTTTGATTTCCGCCCTGACCCTGGTCTTCTCTCTCCCCGCGATGGCGATCGAGATGAGAACTGTCCACCGGCGCCGAAAGGGGAGGACCTGGATCGCATCGTACCCATTCAAAGAAGGACATCGATTGCCCCCGGCCAGAGGGGGCCCCTTGACGATGAAAAGACGCTACAGTGGATGAAGGAGAAGAGCCATGCGTGGAACAGACTATTGGGTCGGCGGAAAAACACTTTGGGAAATGAATGCCTCGCACATGATGGAGCGGGACGTCGTCTGCTTTAAAGCGGAGACCACCTGCCACGATCTGGCGGAGGCGATGATCAAAGGACGCTTCGGCGGGATCCCGATCGTCAATGACGAGAAACGGCTTATCGGAATCGTGACCGAATTCGATCTGCTCAACGCCCTGCTCGCCGGGATAGAGTTGAAGGAAACCACGGCGCAGGAGGTGATGTCGGAGCCGATCTGCATTACGGAGGAGATGACGACGGAGGAGATAATGACCCTGTTTCAATCGGGCCATCTAATTCGGGTGCCGGTCATCGATCAGAAAGGGTGCTTGGTTGGGATGGTGACCCGCCGGGATATGCTGGCCGGTTATCTCGAATCGACCCTGGGACCCCTCCCCGTATTTTAGGGTGCGGAATGCGGATCGCGGATCGCGGAATAAGGGATAAAAACCGAACGGGCCTTGCCCGGCGCCCTGGACAGGGAGCGGCGGAGCAAAAGATCGCTCCGATTCGAAAAATTACGCCCAAGCAGATCCGGGCCTTGTGGGGATTTGCAAGTCGACTGACCCTCCCCGAGGAAGCGCTTCGGGAATGGATTTTCAGACGAACGGGAAAGAACTCCCTCCGGGCGCTGACCCGGCCGCAAGCCTCCCGGCTCATCGAGGAGATCTCTAGGAAAGGGGAGAGAAGAGCGGGTCTTTCCCCTCTTCATCACGAAATGACGCCGGGCCAGGCGGGGATCTTAGCGCTTCTCGAAAGAGAGATCGGATGGGACGATCGCCGGCTCCTCGGCCTGGCGAGAAAGATGTATCACGTGGAGCGGCTGCAAGCGCTCCGACCCGAAGAGGCCGCCGGGTTGATTGAAGCCCTGAAAGCGATCCGGCGAAGAAACGCCGCCTAAGGGCCTTGCGGAGTGCGGAATGCGGGTTGAGAG
>SCUR01000414.1 GCA_004297235.1 Candidatus Manganitrophaceae bacterium
TGTAGGAGATAAATTGCGGCAGCACTTGCGGCACGATGCCGTAGAACAGGATCTGGAACCTGTTCGCGCCGGTGGACTGAAGGGATTCGATCGGCTGGGGATCGACATCCTCCAACACTTCCGCGAAGAGTTTGCCCAGGACTCCCCCGGTATGAACCCCCAGCGCCAGGGCGCCCGGAAAAGGGCCGAGGCCGACGATAAAGACGAAGATCAAGGCCCAGACCATCTCCGGGATCGTGCGCAGTATATTCAACAGCGACTTCGCCGACAGGTAGGGCAGGAGCCGAAGCGCCTGCTGCCACCACCCTCTCGGCTCCATTTCGTAGAGCAGCCCCGAATACATCAAATTTCGCGAAGCGAAGAAGACCGTGGAGCATGCGATCACCGCCGCCATCAGCGTCCCCAGAAAGGAGATCGCAAAGGTCTCGATCGTCCCGCGCAGCGCTTCGTGAAGAGTGAAGGGAGACAGATCGGGCGGAAACAATCTTTCGATGTAGCCGACGATCTGCCCCCCTCCCTTCCGGCTGAACAGCTCGCCCAGGCGGATCTCCGAGCCGTGGTAGCTCCAGACAAAAAGCAGGATCAGACCGGTTGTCACCAGGTAATTGCCGAGAGTCGGCCGCCCTGCCCCTTCGTGCGCCGGCCACGGCACGGACGAGCTCTTCTGCTCGGTCGGGCTGCCGGTCATAAAAGCGCCCGCACCCTGGCGCTCAGGTAGTCGACTCCGGCCACCATAAGGAAAAGAATGATGAGCAGGGTCAGGATCTCATTGAAATTAAACATGCGCATGGAAATCTCGATCTGTTGTCCGAGGCCGCCGGCCCCGACCAGACCCAGAATCGCCGAGGCCCTGACCGCGCATTCCCAGCGGTAGAGCGTGTAGGAGACAAAATTGGGCAGCACCTGCGGCAGCCAGCCGTAAAAAAATATCTGCAGCTTGTTGGCGCCGGTGGACTGGAGCGCCTCCAGCGGCCGCGGATTGACCGCCTCAAAAATCTCCGAATAGACCTTTCCCAACATCCCGCCGTAGGCGACTCCGATGGCGAGGACGCCGGGGAACGGCCCCAGACCCACCGCGCGCACGAACATGAAGGCCCAGACAAATTCGGGAATGGATCGAAAAAAGCTCAAGACGCCCCTGGCGGAATAATAGACCGAGAATCGAAGCGCGAGGCGCGCGGGCGCCCCGGCGGTGTCGGCTTCGTTGAGAATGCCCCCGACGCTGAAGTTTCTCGTCGCCAGAATCCCGATCGGGAAGCCGATGGCGATGGCGATCAGCGTCCCCATGACGGAGATCTGAATCGTCTCCAGCGCCGGTCCGACCATGAGCGAAAGAAATTGAGAGGAGTGCTCCGGGGGAAACATCCCGGCGACAAATTTGACGATGTTCTCCCGTCCCTGGCGCTCGAAGAAGACGAGAAGATCCACCCCCACCCGGCGCCAGCTATCGGCCAACGCCAAAAGAAAAAATAGACCGAAGAGATAGGGGAAGGTCGATTTTTGGGAGCTACTGAAGGACGGCGGGGCTGGACTCTTCATCGGCG
>SCUR01000415.1 GCA_004297235.1 Candidatus Manganitrophaceae bacterium
CTGAAAGAGATCGGCCGTCGCCGCCTCCACCCCCGATTTCTCCCGCCCCGCGATCGGATGCCCCCCCACAAAAAAAGCGTGGCGCGGCATCAACGACTCCATTTGGGCGACCCAGGCTCCTTTGACACTCCCGACGTCGGTGACGATCGCCCCTTCTTTCAGATGCGGCGCGATCGCCTGGCAGATCCGCTCGAAGGTTCCCACCGGCGTGGCCAGCACCACCAGATCGGCCCCCTCGACCGCCTTCGGCAGGGTGAGAACATACCGATCGATCACCCCCATCGCGGTCGCTTTCTGAAGGCTCCCGCGCTTCTTCCCGTAGCCGACCACCGTCTCGACCAGCTTTTTTCGTTTCGAGATCAGCCCCAAAGAACCGCCGATCAGGCCCACCCCGATAATGGTCATTTGTTTGAAAAGCACGTAAACCCCTAAATGACGGGAGGCGGGAGGCGGAAGGGGGGAGGGGGAAAAGATGAAGGCATTCTTCTTTGCCTTTCCCCCTACCGCCTCCCGCCTACCCCCTTCCGTGTTTTATAACTCTCGGTCCACCGCCGCCGCAATCCGCCTCAGCTGCGCCATCAAGGTTTTAAAATCCTTCGGCAGCATCGCCTGTTCGCCGTCGCAGTAGGCCTCTTCCGGATTCGAGTGGACCTCGATCATCAGACCGTCGGCCCCGGCCGCCACCGCCGCTTTCGCCATCGGCGCGACCAGACTGGTCTTGCCGACCGCGTGGCTCGGATCGACGATGATCGGAAGATGCGAGAGCTGACGGATGACCGGCACCGCGGAGAGATCGAGCGTGTTCCGGGTGGCGGTCTCGAACGTCCGGATCCCCCGCTCGCAGAGGATCACCTGATGGTTCCCGGCGGCCATGATGTACTCGGCCGAGAGAAGAAATTCTTTGATCGTGGCGGAGAGACCCCGCTTCAGCATCACCGGCTTGTTGTAGGAGCCGACCTCGGCCAACAGCCGAAAATTCTGCATGTTGCGGGCGCCGATCTGAAGGATGTCGGCGTGCTTCATCATCATCGGCATGTCGCGCGGGTCCATGATTTCGGTGATGATCAAAAGACCGGTCTTCTTCTTCGCCTCGGTCAGGTATTCTAGCCCCTCTTCTCCCAATCCCTGGAAGGAATAGGGAGAGGTCCTCGGCTTGAACGCCCCGCCCCTCAGGATGAGCACCCCCGCCTCCTTCACCTCCTGCGCGATGGAACTGAGCAGGTCGCGCTTCTCGACGGAGCAGGGACCCGCCATGACGACCAACTTTTTTCCCCCGATCTTCACCCCCTGGACGTCGACGACGGTGTTCTCCTTCTTCAGCTCGCGGCTGACCAGCTTGTAGGGAGCCAGGATCGGAAGCACCTCCTCCACGCCGGGAAACGCCAAGAGCGGCTGGGTCTGGAGCACCCGCTCATCGCCGACCACGCCGATGATCGTCCGCTCCGCTCCCTTGTTAATGTGCGATTTCAGACCCATCTCTCCGATCTTGGCGACGATATGCTCAATCTCCCGCTCGCTGGCGGACGGCTTTAAAACGATAATCATTTTTAACTCCACTGCTAATTACAAAGTAACGTGAGGGGTAAAAGATTAAGACGCAACTCTTTTGAACGGACCCCTTACGCCTTACGCCTCCCGTTTTTCAGAAAGCGCTTCTCTCAGCGATTTGATAAATCGCTGGTTCTCTTTCGGCAAGCCGATCGTGACCCGCAGATGCAGCCCTTCCAAATGCCGGATGATCACCCCTTTTTGAAGCAAGGAGGTAAAAATTTTCTTGCCGAGCGACGGATCGGAGCCGTTCAAATCAAAATAGATAAAATTAGTCTCGGAAGGAAGATAGGTCAATCCGATCTCATCGAATTGCCGATAGAGATATTCTTTTCCCTTCTGATTGATCCGGAGCGATTTCGCGACGTGCCCCTCGTCCGAAAGCGCCGCGAGCGCCCCCTGCTGCGCCGGCAGATTGGTGTTGAACGGCTGACGGACCCGGTTCATGTAGTCGATCACCTCCGGGCTGCTGATTCCGTAGCCGATTCGAAGCCCGGCCAGGCCGTAAATCTTCGAGAAAGTTCGCAGGAAAATCACCGACGCCCCCTCCCGCAGGAAATCGATCGTCTGGGGGAACTCGGCATCGGTCGCATACTCGGCGTAGGCCTCATCGAAGACCACCAAGATCCGTTTTGGAACCCGCAGCAGAAAGCGGACGACCTCTTTTTTCCGGACGATCGTTCCGGTCGGATTGTTCGGGTTGCAAATGAAGATCAGCTTGGTCTTCGGCGTGATCGCCTTCGCCATCTCGGTGAGATCGTGCCGCCCTTCTTTCAAAGGAATCTGAACCGGCGTGCCGTGGCCCGCGGTGATCATCAGCCGGTAGAGCGAGAAGCTCGGACGGGCCATGATCGCCTCATCCCCCGGCAGGATGAAGGTCCGGACGAGCAATTCGATAATTTCGTTCGAACCGTTCCCGATCGCGACCTGGGAGGAGTCGACCTTCCACTTGTTCGCCAGCGCCTCTTTCAGATAATAGCCGGCCCCGTCGGGGTAGCGCTGAATCTTCTCCACCCCCTTCCGGATCGCCGCCACCGCCTTGCGCGAAGGCCCCAGCGGATTCTCATTCGAGGCGAGCTTGATCGACCCTTTAATCCCGAGCTCCCGCTCGAGCTCCTCCATCGGCTTGCCGGGAGGATAGGGGATGATACCGGCGATATCGGGGCTGACTTTCATCACCCTAGGAATCCCTCTCCTTCTCTTCCGCCATCGGATAAGAGCCGAGGATCTTGAGAAAAACCGCTTGGCTCTTCAGCTGGTCGATGGCCGTCCGGATCTTCCCATCTTCCAGATGGCCGATCATGTCGATATAGAAAATATACTCCCACGCTTTCTTTTTCGACGGCCGCGATTCGATCTTCGTGAGGTTGATCTGCTGCTCGGAAAAAGGGCGAAGCATCTCGTAGAGGGCGCCGACCTTGTCTTTGATCGAGAACATGATCGATGTTTTGTCGCGCCCGGTTCGCGCCGCCCCTTTCTGTGAGATCACCAGAAAGCGGGTGACGTTGTTGGCGTTGTCTTCGATCCGGCGGCGAATAATGGAGAGCCCGTAGAGCTGCGAGGCGAGTTCGGAGGCAATCGCCGCCACGGTCGGATCCTGCGCCGCCATCTCCGCCGCCCGCGTGGTGCTGGAGACTTCCACCAGCGGGATCTGGGGAAGGTTTTTCTCCAGCCAGTATTTACATTGCGCAATCGGTTGCGGGTGAGAATAAATCTTCCTCACCTCCTCGATCTTTCCACTCTTGGATTGAAGGTGATGGGAAACATCCAAAAGGATCTCTCCGAAAATCTTCAACGGGGAGTCGATAAAAAGATCGAGGGTGTGATTGACCACCCCTTCGGTCGAATTCTCAATCGGCACGACGCCGAAATCGGCCCGTCCCCGCTCGACCTCGTCAAAGACCTCTTTAATGCTGTTGACCGGAAGGTCCGTTACCGAAAACCCGAAGCGCTGCAGCGTGGCGAGGTGCGAGAAGGTCGCCCGCGGTCCCAAGTAGGCGACTCTGATCGGCGATTCAAGGGAGAGCGAGGCCGAGATGATCTCGCGAAAGACGCTCCGGATCGCTTCATTCGGAAACGGCCCCGGATTGAGCTGCATCAAGCGATCATAGATTGCCTTTTCCCGGGAGGGGGCGTAAAAATCGGCCTGCTGGCTTTTTTTTATTTTTCCGACTTCTTGGACGATGCGGGCTCGATCATTTAAGAGCGCAAGAATCCGCTCATCGATTTCGTCGATCTTCCGACGAAGCGGGATCAGGGGATCTGTTTGGGACAAACGTGGATACCTCCATCCGGGAAATTTTAGGAGTATAGTCCATTTAGGTCGGTTTTTCAAGCGTTTTGTAGGATTGGCCTAGGCCGTTAAAGGGCGAGATGTCCGAACGAGGAATGAGGATTTCAATGAGAAATCGAGCGCAATCAGCCTCCGCGCGGCAAGCTTGCGGCGTTATCGCTCCATCCAATTCCGATTCTACTTCTTCGGAAAGGTCGTCAGGATGCCGCTGGAGAAAGGGGGCGCGCCGGACCATCGCTCCCAGTCGGTCGGGGTCAGCTGGAAATCGTCGGAGTCGTGGTTGGGAATGGCGGGGCGGACGATCGCCGGGGAGCCGCTCCCTCCGGAGCAGCCGCCGCGGGTCCCGGCACTGTTCTGGAATCTCCCCTGGCGCCCCTCCAACCGCTGGGTCGGATCACCGAAATCGCTGCAGCGGGAAAAATCGACCAGTTGGCCCGTCGCCGCATCGGTGATCTTGACCATCTCCAGATCTCCCCAGAAATCGATCGTCCCGGGCGCGTTGAATCGGGACGCGACCCGATCGGTGGTCCGGACCGTCTCGTGCAAGAGATCTTGCTGACGGACCATGAATGTTTCAAACCCGGCCCAGTCCTCCGGCATGATCCCGGTGAAGCTGGTCGTCCAAACGGCGATATCTTGCCGGACCCGCATCTTCCCGGTCGCCGCATCGATAAAGGGAATCTGGCGGAAATGCATGTCGATCTGATTCAAGCCGTCGGTCAGCTGCGCCACTTTCGATTCGACCAGGTCGAAATGAATCTGGATCGGCTGTTTGAAGCCGTTGATGAAGGTATGATCGGTGAGACCCGCCTCCGGAACGTTCAGGTGTTGATCAAAAATCAAGTTCCCTTCCGGGTCGTTGACCAAGCCGTTTCCCCGACGAACATAACTTTCCACGGAAAGCTCCGACGTGGTAATCCGCTGGTAGAAGAAGCTGCCCCCGTCGGGGAAGGCGATGGTTTCCTGGAGGAAGCCGTTGCCCTGAATCGTATCTTGAACCTGCACGTTTGGAAGCGTCGCCGGATCGATCCCCCAGGGGGCCGGCGTATCGGAAGGAAGCGGTTGAACCCGCTGCGGGGGAGCCGCTTCAACACGACCGATCGAATCGTAGATAAAGAAAAAGAGGGAAAGGAAGAAAATCCCTTTGAGAAGACCGCCCTTCGGATCCGAAGAACCCAAGCGTCGAATCATTTCTCTTCCTCCTCGATTGATGGAAGACACAGGGAAGATGAAGGCGATGAAGATCGTATGGTGTTTGTCGGCCGGAAAGATATTCTTAAGACTAGAATAAAGGAAACCGGAAAGGAGTGTCAATGACTAAATAAGTCGGTGGTGCGTTTGGGAAAGGCCGGGCGGTGAGGTCCAGCTCCGAAAAGGAGGCCGGAGAAAATGGATTATCCTTTCCGGAATGCTTCCTGCCAACGGAGAAGGTCGGCGGCAGGGACAGGCCGGCTGAAAAAATAACCCTGTGCGGCATCGCAGCCGAGGGAAGCGAGCCGTCCTCGGATCTCCCCGGTCTCCACCCCTTCGGCAATCACCTTCCTCCCGAGGTTGTGGGCGAGATCGATCGTCGAACGGACGATCGTCACATCTTCCTCGTCGGTGACCATGTTCTTAACGAAGGAGCGATCGATTTTGATCGCCGACACCGGAAGACG
>SCUR01000416.1 GCA_004297235.1 Candidatus Manganitrophaceae bacterium
TCGTCTGAAGCGATTCGATCAGGTCGGCGGTGTCTTGGATTTTCGGCGTGAAGGTGTTGAACTCCAGGTAGCCGGCCTGGTACGCCGTGGCGACCTTATACCATTCGAGATTCAGCGTCTTGTCGGGAAATCGGTTGACATGTTCGGGAAGGTAGATCGTCTGGCCGTCGGTCGTCGGCGCCTCCGAGTCGGCTTTTCCCTCCGACTTCAGAAGCGAGAGCGGCTGAATCGCAACCGGCCGGCCGGAGAGAGCCTCGGCGAAGAGCTTGAGCATCCGTGAGATCGAAGCGAGGGAGACCCCGGTTCCGAAATGATCGACCGCCTCGCGCGCCGCCTTCGATTCAAACGCGAAGAACGCCTTCGCCTGCGCCCCCCCTGATTTGACGAGGGCCATCCCTTCTTCCACCCATTCGGTGAAGTGGGGGGCGGCGCGCCCCATCTCCTTCAAGATCTTCGGGCCGCTTAAGAAGAGGGTCGCCCCCAGCTCGCCGTCGAACCGGGCGAGGGTGAGCGCTTTATCCAAGAGGACCCCTTCCAGGTGAAGCGCCTGAAACGACGGGAGGATGGAAGCGGCTTCGGTGAAGAGGGTGGCCGCCAGCGCGGGTTGTCGCTCGGCGACCTCGGCGGCGAGATCGAGCAGCCGGGTCCGATCGGCATTCGATGAGATCTTCGAGAAGACCTCCGGGCTGGTTCGTACAAACTGCAGCGTCGCCAGGACTTTTTCGGAGGAGATCTTCTGGCCCACCGAGATCCATTTCGGGAGGAGCTCGATCGGAAGCAGAACCAAGAGCGACGGGGTCGTCCGAAAGTATTCGACCGCCAGGGTATAGTCCTGCTTCCCCAGCGCAAAGCCCTGCTCGGCCCACTCGGCCAGCGCCCCCTCGCTCAGAGAGACATGGGCGAGCAGCACGGGAGCCTGCTGATAATATTCGAGCGCCAGATTGTAATCCCGCTCCGCCAGGGTGATTCCCAGTTTGATGAATCGCTCGCGAAGCGGCTTGGAGGAAAGCTTCGAGAAGACGGCGGCTCCCTGCTTGAAGAACCGAATCCCTCCGGCCGACGATTGTTGCGCGATCTGAATCCCCATCCCGACCCATCCGGCGAGCTCGTCCGAACCGATCGACTGGAGCACCGCAGGGACGGCGCGGAAATATTCGGTCGCCGCCTTGGTCGAGAAGTCCGAAAGGATCAGGCCGATGTTGACCGCGTTTTTCTGCGCGGCCGGATCGAGCGGGGCGAGCCCGGAGAGAACGCGCGCGACCTCGTCGGCGTCGAGGGTCGACGAAAGAAGGGCTCGGATCGGTTCGAGGGGGGATGACGGGTTCATTCGAAGAAACTGCGGACGATTTCCATGAGGGTCCGATGCATCTCGCGATCGTCGGTCATGGCGTCGGCGATCGCCGCCTCGCAGGCGCGGTGGGGGGAGATTCCTTTCCCGATCAGCTGACCGGCATAAATCAGAAGCCGGGTGCTGACCCCTTCTTCGAGGCCATGGTTTTTGAGGTTGCGGACTTTTTCGCCGATCCCGACCAGCCGGCGCGCGATCTCTTCCGAGAGGGCCGCTTCGTGAGCGACGATCTGGATCTCCGTTGCGCGCGGGGGATAGTTGAATTCCAATGCGATGAACCGCTGGCGGGTGGACTGCTTGAGGTCTTTCAAGACGCTTTGATAGCCGGGATTGTAGGAGATCACCAGCATGAAATCATCCGAGGCGGGGAGGATCTCCCCCTTCTTCTCGATCGGCAAGATCCGCCGGTCGTCGGTCAGCGGGTGGATGACGACGGTGGTGTCTTTGCGCGCTTCGACGATCTCATCCAGATAACAGATCGCCCCATGTTTCACCGCCAGGGCCAGCGGGCCATCGGCCCAGACCGTCTCGTCTCCCTGCAGCAGGTAGCGTCCGACCAGGTCGGAGGCGGTCAGATCTTCATGACAGGCGACCGTGATCAGCGGGCGCTTAAGATGATAGGCCATGTAGGCGACGAACCGGCTCTTCCCGCAGCCGGTCGGCCCTTTGATGAGGACGGGCCGTTTCGATTCGTAGGCCGCCTTGAAGAGGGCGACCTCTTCGCCCACCGGCTGGTAGTACGGCTCCTTGGCTAAATAAAAGGGTTCCATGATCGACGGGTGTTGCATGAGACCTCTCCTGTAAATGCGCCTCAACGCGCAGGCGGCTTTATCGTGGGGCGATTATAACCTTTCCGATCTGATAAAACAATCGTTTGCCTCGATTTGACCGGATAAAACGAGCCTGTTTCGGGAGAGAAGAGAGGGAAAAATATTTTGACTCTTTTCGGCTTTTAAGGTAAGTTGATCTCAATTGAGGGGATTTTCGGATGGACGATTTCGAAAAGGTTTACGAACAGGCCCGCGCCGCTTTTGAGGAGGGGAAGATCATTGAGGCGGAGCGGCTCTTCCTCAAGCTCCTCCAGAATCACCCCCAAGGATATGCCGACATCTATAACAAGCTCGGAATCATCACCTTTCAAAAGGGGGATGCGGAGATGGCGGTCGTCTATTTCAAAAAAGCGCTTCAGATCAATTCCCGCTATACCGAGGCCTCGCTCAATCTCACCATCGCGCTCAACGATCTCGGCCGA